>JAAYBR010000087.1 GCA_012730045.1 Candidatus Hydrogenedentota bacterium
GTAAAATGGCACGGGGACATTGCGGACTCCTTCGGTGATGGTTGCGGAACAACTCATTCTACCGAACGGAACCGCAATGTCTCCTCTCCTTTTCTGCCCGTGTTGCGTTTCGCGCTTGAATCCGCCGTTCCTTTACATCAACGACTGGAACGAGTGGACGGCGGGAAAATACTCCCGCGGCGAGGGGCAGACCACCGATTTCATGCGCCGCAAGAGCAACTACTCCTTCGTGGACCAGTACAACCCCGAGTTCAACCGCTGCATTCACCCCATGCGCGGCGGCTACACGGACAACTACTACATGCAGATGGCCCAGAATATCCGCCGCTACAAGGGCGCACGGCCCCTCCCCGTGAACACGGGCGCCGTGGATGTCGCCGTGGACGGCGCGTTTGACGACTGGAAGGCCGTCGCCGTGGAGTACCGCGACACGGCGGGCGACACCACGCACCGCGACCACAAGGGCTACGGCGGGCTCCACTACACCAACACCAGCGGCCGCAACGACATCGTCACCTGCAAGGCCGCCGTGAACGCCGCTCAGGTCGCCTTCCTCGCCGAGACCGCCGCCGGCCTCACCCCGCACACGGACCCGAACTGGATGCTCCTCCTCGTGGACGCCGACCAAAACCACGACACCGGATGGTTCGGCTATGACCTGCTGGTGAACCGGAAGGTCGTGGACGAAAAGACCACCACCGTCGAGCGCTGGGACGCCGCCGCAGGCGCCTGGGCCGACGCGGCAACAGTGCCCCTGCGATACGCGGGCAAATCCCTCGAACTCGCCCTGCCCCGGGACCTCTTCGGCCCCGCCGCCGCCGAGCTGGCCTTCGACTTCCACTGGTGCGACAACCCGGCGGAACTCAAAGACCCCATCTCCCTCTGCACCGACGGCGACAGCGCCCCCAACCGCCGGTTCAACTACCGTTTCCTCTGGAAGGCGGAATAGGCCGGGCACAATAGAAGCCTCGACGATTCACGCCCTCTTTTTCAGAAGGACTCACACGGAGGCGCAAAGCCGCCAAGAGAGGGAAGAACGGGCTTCCCTGGGAACGCCAGTCTCCCGATTGGCCTCCCAAAGCGTGCGGCTCAGGAAATTGCGTTCCCAGGAAAGCGGTTGCCCCGACACACTCAGTACTTTCTTAGTTGACGGGCGGGGGATTCTCCAACGGAACAGGGGAAGGGAGCAAGCGGGTGCATGCCTCCCGGAAGGCATAGATGGACATCGTGATTCCCACAAGCGACCAAGTGTATGTATCGGGAAACCACTCCCCAACAGTCCCACCGAAGCCTCCAATCAGGTCAATTGCCGCAAGGACCACCAAGGGCAGGACTGGGAGACCGATGGCAAAGACAAGCGCCTCCCCCCTGGTGCGTCCCTGAACAACCAGCAGCGCGAATAACCCGATCAACAGCAAGTCGAACGTCTCCGCTTCCAGAAAGGCAATTGCGAGCCCGAATCCGAGCAATAACAGCGCAGCCAAGGCAAGACCGAACAAGACTCCCGCACCCTCTCCCATCCGAACCGCCCACGGGCCCAGCCCTATCTCAACGGACTCTTCCCCTTCACCCTGGATCACTTGGACACGCAACAAGCGCGCCCGAAGCTCCTTTGCGAAAAACGCGCGCAGAATGCTCACCGGCTGCTCTCCCTGACTGTGGTGCTATTCTAGCACCCCTTCCCGCGCACGGCAACCCGCGTCCGCCCGGAAGGCGTCCGTCCCCGGCAGGAAATGTCTTCCAGTTCTGAATCTGCGCACATCTGCGCCATCTGCGGACAGTCCTCCCCGCCCGCCGGTTTCTTTACCCTCTCCCGGGATGTCGGCTAGAATACCGGGACGGACGTTATCCTAGAGGGAAGAAAGGACTCCTGATGAGGCGAGTGACCCTGGTTGCCCTGTTGCTGGCCCTTGCCGTGCCCGGTTTCTCGGCGGAAACGGTGGACGTGTGGATGACGACGCAGGACGGGGCGAAGACCCTCTCCCAGGAGCCCCCGATCCCGCTGGCGGACAAGGCCGGCGGCGGAGACTTCGTGATTACCCTGTCCCCCGAGAAGACGGGGCAGGAAATCCTGGGCTTGGGCGCGTCGTGGGAGCATGCCACCTGCGAGAACCTGTTCAAGCTGCCGGAGGCGGAGCGGCTGGAGGTAATCCGGAAGATAGTCTCGCCCGTGGACGGCATCGGCATGAACCTGATGCGCCTGTGCATCGGGTCTTCTGACTTCATCGGCGAGCCGTACTACACCTACTGCGACCTGCCGGAGGGGCAGGAGGACCCCGAACTCGCCCGGTTCTCCATCGAGAAGGACCGGGCCCATGTGCTCCCGGTGGTGAAGGCGTCACAGGCGGCGAACCCGGACCTGCTCTTCTTCGCCTCCTGCTGGAGCGCCCCGGCGTGGATGAAGACCACGGGCAAGCTGGGCGGCGGCAAGCTCCGCCCGGAGTGCCACCCGGTCTACGCGAAGTACCTGCTCAAGTTCATTCAGGCCTATGAAGCGGAAGGCATCCCGATCCACGCCGTCACGGTGCAGAACGAGCCGCACATGATCGCCCCCGGCTACCCGACGACCCTGTGGTCCGCCGAGGAAATGCGCGACTTCATCCGCGACCACCTCGGCCCGCTGTTCAGGGAGAACGGCGTGAAGACCCTGATCTGGTGCTGGGACCACAACTGGAACAAGCCGGAGGTGCCCCGGACCATTCTGTCGGACCCGCAGGCGGCGCAGTACATTGACGGAACGGGCTTCCACCACTACGAGGGGAAGGTCGAGGCGCAGAGCGTCATTAAGGCCGAATTCCCGGACAAGCACATCTACTTCACCGAGGGGTCCGTGTTCCGCCCGCGGGGGGCCGTGATGATCGCGAACATCCTGCGCAACTGGTCGCGGTCCTACAGCGCCTGGGTGGTCATGCTGGACGAGCACCGCAAGCCGAACCGGGGCCCGCACTCCGCCAGCGCCACGATCATCGAGCTCAAGGACTCCGGCGCGGTGGAGTACCGGAACGACTATTATCTCTACGGCCAGTTCATGAAGTTCATCCCCCGCGGCGCGGTCCGCGTCGAGTCCGACACCCCGGAGGGGAAGCGCCTCTTCTCCAACGCGGCCTTCCGGACGCCCGGGGGAAAGATGGTGCTGGTCGTCGCCAACGCCGAAAGAAACCATACAGCTTTCTCCGTCCGGTGCGGGGAACAGGCCTTTGACGCGGCCCTGCCCGCGGGGACAGTGGCAACCTACGTTTGGACGCCCGCCCGCCAACCCCTGTCTGGAGCCCTGCCATGATCGCCCATCTGAGAGTCGCCGCCTGCGGCCTGGCCCTGTGCGGCACATTTCTCGCAGCCTTTTCCGCGGGGCCGGCCGTGCGCGCGGACGCCGTCGCCCCCCCCGCGCCCGGCATGGAGCGCCTCTACGGCGGCAGCCTGCTTCAGGCGGCCGCGGCGGGCGACCTGTACGCCTCCCTGGCGCTCCTGCGCGCCGGGGCCGCCCTGTACGAGACCGACACCGAAGGGCGGACGCCGCTCCTCACCGCCGCCGCCTCGGGCGCGCCCAACCTCCTGGACGCGCTCCTTGCGGCAGGGGTCCGGCGCGGCGACACGGACGCAGCGGGCAACAACGCCCTTCACCTGGCCGCCGCGGCCGGGGACATCTACACCGTCCGGCTGCTCAAACTGCGGGACTACGACCTGGGATCCATGAACCCCGCCCATGAAACGCCGATGCACCTCGCCGCGTCCGCCGGGCACTTGGCCGCCGTGCGCGGCCTGATGTCCCTGGGCGCGGACCCCGTGGCCTCCAAAGGCGACCGTTTCTTCTCCCCCGTCATCGCGGCGCTTCAAGCGAAAAAGTACGATGTGTCCGCCCTCTTCCGGGCGCTGGGGACTGATCTGGGCTCCCACTTTGCGGCCGGATACGGGGACATCGGGGCGCTGGAGGAGTACGAGAGGACCAACCCCAACGAACTCACAAAGGTGGACAGAATGATGCGGCATGCGGTCCACAACGCCGCCGATGCCGGCCAGGTAGAGGTTATGCGCTGGTTCATACAACGCGGACACTCCTTCACCCAGGCATCCCAGGACGGCATGAATCCCGTCCAGTCAGCCTTGCACCTGGACAACCGAGAGATGCTGGAGCTCTTCTTCGAGTCCGGGCTTTCGCTGCTCTACCGGGATTCGACCGCCTACGGCAACACCCTGTTGAACATGGCCGTCCTGAACAACAATCCCGGACAGCTCGAGTGGTTCCTGGACAAGGGCGTTCCGGTCGGCCTCGCCAACACCCGGGGCAACACGGCCCTGCACACCGCCGTGGAACAGGACACCTACCCCATCGCGAAAATCCTGATCGCGCGGGGCGCGCCCGTCAACACGAAGAACGAGCGCGGGGCCACCCCCCTGCACCTGGCCTCCGAAAAGGGCGCGACGGCCCTCGCCTCGCTGCTGCTGGACAGCGGGGCCGACATCGCCTCGCGGGACACCAGCCGGCGGCAGCCGCTGCATCTGGCGGTGCAGGGCGGCCACATCGCCCTCGCCCGCCTGCTGATCGAGCGGGGCGCCGACGTCCAGTTCCGGGAGAAACGGGGGTACACCCCCCTGCACATCGCCTGCGAACGGGACGACGAGCCAGCGGCCACCCTCCTCATCGCAAGCGGCGCGGACCTCACGGTGGGCGACGAGCGGGGCCACACCCCCCTCCACGTCGCCGCGGCGGTGCCCGCGCGCAAGTGCTTCGCCCTCCTGCTCTCCAAGGGCGCCGATCCCAACGCCGGCGACAAGGAGGGGCGCACGCCCCTCTGGCCAGCGCTTGAGGGGGACCATCTGGAACTCGCCCAGGCCCTCGTCAACGCGGGCGCAAAAACATCCCACGTGACACCGGCCGGAAGGACGCCCATGTTCCCCGCCGTCCGCGGAAAATCGGACAAGGCGGCCAAATGGCTCGTCGCCAACGGACTGACCGTGGACGCCGTGGACAAGGAAGGGCGCACGGTCCTGCACGAGGCCGCCGCCTACGGCGAAATTGACACCGTCCGTTTCCTCCTGGCGGGCGGCGCGCCGGTCAACCCGCTGGACGCGCAGGGACGGCTTCCCCTGCACCTGGCCGCCGAACGCGGCAACGTGCTCAGCGTGAAGGTGCTCGTGGACGCCGGGGCCGACTACGAAAAGCCGGACGCCGCCGGCAGGCTCCCCATCCATTACGCCGCGGCGCGCGGGCACTGGGGGCCCTGCCAGGTCTTCATTCTCAGAGGGCGCCAGGTGAACCTCCCGGACGGCGACGGGAACTCGCCGCTCCATCTTGCCGCCGAAAGCGGACAGCAGCGCACCGTGAAGCTTCTCCTGGGGCGCGGGGCCGATTTCACGGCAAGAAACGCGGCCGGAAAATCGGCACTGGACCTCCTTGAAGCGTCCGTGAGCGAGGGGCGCAAGGCTCTCGGCAGAAGCCCCGCCGAGGCGGCGGTCCACCAGGGCCGCGAGACCACCCTCCTCTTCCTGCGCGCCGTGCTGCTGGATGAGACCCGCCAGGCCGTGCTCCGCGGCGACGCCGGCTTTCTTGCGCGCATTCTGGACGTGATGCCCGCGGCGGCGCGTTCCAAGACCCTCGGGCTCACCCCCCTCCACCTCGCCGCCCGCGCGGGGGACATGAAGTGCCTGGAAACGCTGCTTGCGGCGAAGGGGGATCCCAACGCCCCCTCTGACACCGTGGACGGAAACACCCCCCTGCACGAGGCCGCCGCCGCGGGCACACATGAGGCCGCCAGACGCCTGCTGGAGGCGGGTGCCAGCGCCCCCCTCCAGAACGCGCACGGAAAGACCGCCGCCGCCGTGGCGCGTGAGGCCGGCTACCAGGAGCTTGGCGTGCTGCTGGCCGCGGGGGAAACCGACTCCTGACCGGGAATTAATGGAAGGGAGGGCGGCGGACTTTCGGTCACGCCGCCCTCTGCTGCGGGGGGTGTCTGAATCCGCGGTGCCGGCCATTGCAGCCAGTCGCCGACGGAATCAAGATCCCGGGACCCCTGGGCTGTTAGGGGCTACCCCGGCCACCACGCTGGGCTGAAGCGTGGCCTCGTCTCAAACACCGGCATCATGATACCACTACATCTAGTGCGTTGTCAAGTGTTTTTTTCTTCCCGTTTTCAAGGAAAAGCCCTGCTCCTTGTGGTGCGTCCAGTCATGACCCCATATTTGGTGTGTATGCCGGAGCGGGCTGGGGCGGCATTCTCCAAGATGTTGTGTTAGACCTTTTACACGGGCCGGGGGAGACTCTCAGGCGCCGACTCCGCAGGTGAGACGGTCCCACGCGGCGAACACTTCCCGGACATTTTCCGGGCGGGCCCCCGCGCCGAACTCGCACTGGGCGATGCAGCCCCCGTCCCGCCAGAGGTGGCGGTGGACCTCCGCGACGGCTGCTGCCACCTCCTCCGGAGAGGCCTCCGGCAGAATGTGCTGCCGGTCAATCTCGCCCCAGAAGGTGACCTTTCCGGCGAAGGGGGCGAGGTTTTCGACGCCCATGCAGAAGACCTGGCTGTTGACGGCGTCCACGCCCAGTTCCACCAGGTCCGGAAAGATGTCCAGGGTGTGCCCGTCGGAATGCATGAAAAGCTTCTTCCCGGCGCCGCGGGCGATCTGGGCGTAGTCCCGGTACATGGGTTTGAACAGTTCGCGCCAGAGGGACGGATCAATCAACAGCGCCTGCTGCGAGCCCCAGTCGTCCATGAACATGAGGCCGTCCACGTCGGTGCGCGCCCAGAGCTCCAGAAGGCCGCAGTAAAAGCGGTGCATGTCCGCGAGAAACGCCTCAAACCCCGCGGGGCGGGTCAGGAGGTCCATGCAGAGGTCGGCGGTCCCCCGGAGGAACTGGAGCTGCTCAAAGGGCCGGGGACAACACCCGGCCAGCACGAACGCCTCCGTCTCCGCGCAGAACCGGTTGACACGTTCCCCGTCCACGGTCTGCCACTCCACGGGCACATGAATTCTGCCCCGGTCGGCGTCCCAGTCGCCCACCAGGGGCTCCTTCACCTCGCCGATGACGCCGCGCTGGATGTTCACGAAGGTGCAGCCCCAGTCGTCCACCGAGACCCCGGGCTCCGTGGGGTCGCCGTGGCCGGGGCCGTTTTCCCGGAGGAATCCGGGGCATCCGGCGATGTCAGGGGGAAAATCGCGCAGAATGCCCGCAACCGCCTCCCCGTGGTGGATTTCCGCCCAGGGGAGCGTCCAGAGCTGGCGGGGCGCGCGGGCGGGCCGTCTGCATTCCAGCGTCTGGCGGACAAGGTCCCGGGATGATGCGGACATGGCGTTCTGCTCCTGCGGGGGCGGGGGCTTACCCGCGAATATGGACTCCGTCCTCGCCGGGCTTCCCTGCGGACTCCCAGCACTCCTGAACGCGGTCCACCCTGGCGAACCGGGGGCCCCGGGCGCACCAGTCGCGCATTTCCTCAAGGGACTCCCTGCCGCCCTCAAACACGGCCTCGACGCCGCCGTCCGGGAGGTTGCGCACCCATCCGGAGAGGCCGAGCCGGCGCGCCTCCTCGGCGGCCGCCCAGCGGTAGCCGACTCCCTGCACCCTGCCGGAAACCAGCATCCGCAGGCGTTCCATCACATTTCCTCGCGGATCTCCAGCAGCCGGGCGCGGTAGGCGGGCAGGGCCAGGGAGATGGCGGCCTGGCAGGCCGCGTGCGACAGTTCCCGGTCCACGTTCTCGATGCTGGGCTGGATGAGGGGAATGATCCGGGCGGACCCCAGTTCGACGACCAGTTCAAAGACCCTCATCTTTGCGGGCATGCTTTCCGAGCGGAGCAGGTCCTGGAAAACGGTGAGGGCGGTGGGGTCGCCGGAGGCGAGCAGGGCTGCGGCGATCTCGGCCCGATAGATGAGGTTGCTGTCCGTGGGGTCCTCCCTGCGGGCGAGCCGCGCCCTCAGGAACTGCGTGGCGTCCCAGTCGCCCTCGCGGGCAAGAAGCAGGGCGATTTCCGGGGCCAGCGTGGGATAGTCGGAGAAGATGCGCTTCAGCTCCTCGTTCTTCGAGGGGTCGTTCAGGGCGTGGAGAACCTTCACGACCCGCAGGCGCACCTTGCCCTCGGTCTGGGAAAGCAGGCTGATCATCTCCGTGCGCACCTCCTCGCCGCCCAGGCGGGACAGTGCGAAAACGGCGGCGGCGCCCTTCACATCGCTGAGCTCCTGGACCATGCCGACGAGCCGGGGGATCATCTCCCGCTGGCCCATGCGTGCCAGGGAGCGCGTGGCCGGGGTGGAGAGCTCAATGGCGCGGTCGGCGAACATGGGCTTGAGGAGGGGGATCAGGTCGGTGAAGCCGCCAAGACCGGAGAGGGAGGCCGCCAGGGCGCGCGCCTGGCGGTTGCCGCTTTCGAGCCCCTGCCTCACCAGCGTCTCCGAGAAAGGCTCCCCGATGAGGTACAGCCCCCTGGAGGCGGCCAGCTGCGTCTGCAAATCATTCGACTCGACCAGCTGCTTGAGGTAGTTGGTCGCCTCGCCGTCGTTGGCCAGGGCGAGCAGCACGGCGGCGTCCATCTTCATGTCCTGGTCGTCGCTGCTCTCCCCGTAAATCTCCCGCGCGCGGGAGAAGGCGCGGTCCACCACCCGCTGCTGTTCGGCGCGGAGCATCTGCACCTCTTCCGGGTTGAACCGGCTGCCCTCCACCTTGCCGCCCTGCACCTGCACCTCCTCGACAGACTCCAGGAGATAGGGAATCTCGCCGCTCTTCGGCGTGAGCACGGTGAGCGTGGTGTCGGTCACCGAAACGACCTTCAGATTGGCGTCCTTCGCGGCGGAGTCCTTCAGGACGACCGTGACCAGGGTCTCCGTCCCCGCCAGCTCGCCCAGGGTCACGGCGCGGTCCGCCCCCGTGACCCTGACGTCCGCGGCCCACGCCAGACCGGCCGCCAACCCGAGCACCGCCACTGCCACAGCATGTCTCATTGTCTCATTCCTTTTCGCCCCGCGCGGCGCGGGGCCTGCTTTCCGCCCGGGCGCGGCGGCAACTCCCGCCGCTTCGCGCCCGTCCCTATTTTACGGTTTCCCCGCGCCCCGTTCCACCCGCGGGCGCCGCCCCCGCTCAATGGAGGTTGATCGTCTCCAGGCTGACGGCCTTTTCGAGATACTTCCGCGCCCGGGTAATGGAGTCCACAAACGGGTTAACGGCCATCGCCTGGAGGGCGAGGTCGAAGGACCGCTGCCGGTGGGCCTCGATGGTGAGCCGGTCGCTCTCCTTGATGGACCAGAAGACGCCCTTGAGAAAGCGGGGCAGCAGCCCCACCTTGTGCGCCTTGACCCCCTTGCGGTTGACGGACACCGGAATCTCCACGCTGCTCTCGTCGTTGAGGTCCTTGATGGACCCGTTGTTGAGCACGCAGGCGACGGTGGTGAGGGGCGCCTGCCCCTCGAAGCCCTGGATGAGCGGGATGATGCTGTCCGAGTACCACGAGGCGTCGCGCTGGCGGGTGAGTTCGGGGATCATGTCGAGGTGGGTGTCCTCGTACACGCGCAGAATCTGCTGCTCCGCCTCGTAGAGGACCTCCGCGCGGAAACGGGTGCAGTGCTGCTGCTTGCGCACCACGTCGGCGCGGTGGAAATACATGCCCGTGACCCGGGTGGGGATCATGTGGAAAAGCTCGATGAGGTCATAGTCGAGCCCCTCCTCCTCCCGGCTCTCCAGCAGCTCCAGCAGTTGCGCCATCCGGCTGCGCCCGCCCATTTTCACGTCCTGGATCCAGCCGAGGTGGTACAGGCCCACATAGTCCATCGTGAGCTGGGCGGGGTCCGCCCCGAGGATGCCCGCAATCTTCTGCGAGTAGGTTCGGTGGGTGTCGCACACCCCCACCACGGTCAGCTTCGTGAGCGCGGAAAGGGCCTCCACCAGGATGCCCATGGGGTTGCCCAGATTGATGAACACCGCGCCGGGCGAGGTCCGCTCCACCGTCCGCGCCAGCTCCAGCACCACGGGCAGGGTGCGCAGGGCGTTGATGATCGCCCCCGGCCCCAGCTGCTCGTCGCCGATGAGGTTGAACTGCGGCGGCAGCATCTCGTCGCGGAGCCGCGCCTTCATGCCGCCGACGCGCACCTGGTTGATGACGTAGCGGGCCCCCGCGACGGCCTCCACCACCTCGGTCTCCGCCTTGATCTTCATGGGGAAGCCGCTTTTGGCGACGATGCGCTCGCAGAAGGCGCGGACCACCTCCAGCTTGCGGCCGGGGCGCCCGTGCAGCACGATCTCCCGCACGTTCAGGTTGTTCTTGATAACCGAGGCGACGAACTCGGGAACGTAGACGCTGCTGCCCCCAAGGATCGTGATGCGGTCAATCATGCCGCCCCTCCCCGTCTCGTCGCCGGGCGTCTCCGCAGCGTTTCAAACCGCATTCGTACCGCGTCCCTGTTTCTCGTGGCCCGCCGGTCAGGCCGAAACGCTCCCTTGCGCGCCCGTCCGGCCCTCTGAAACTAACGGTTGTCGCCGCCCGAAGTCAAGCGGGACACCCCGGGTCCTTCAGGAGCCGCCTTTGGCGCGCCCGAAACACCGCCGCGCCTCCGCCTCGTTGCCCAGGCGGGCAAAGAGCTCTGCGGCCTCCGCGAAGGCGCCGGCCTCCTCCATCACCCGGGCGGCGAGGGCGCCGCGCCCCGCCGCGTGAAAGCGCCGGCCCGCCTCGGCGAGCAGCGCCCGCCGGCGTTCCGCCTCCGGCCCCGCCATCTCCCGCGCGTTCTGCAGCAGGCGGTAGGCGCCGTCGGCGGCGCGCTCCCCCTCCGGCGTGCCCGCCGCGGCCGCCTGCATCCACCGGTCCAGAAAGTCCAGCGCCCGGGCGGGCTTTCCCGCGGCCAGCCAGGCCTCCGCGGCCTCGCCGGGCATCTGCGCCTTTTCGTAGGCCGCCGCCGCGCGCGCCGGTTTCCCGGTCGCCGCAAAGAACCGGGCCGCCGTGGCGAACTCGCCGCATTTCAACATCAGCTTCGCCGCCTTCTCCGTCTGCCCCGCCTTGGCAAGCTCCTCGGCGGCACGAAGCGGCTGCCTGTCTTTGAGATACCACCGGGCGGCCTCCCCCGGCTGGTTCAGCGAGGCGTACACATCCGCCATCCGGCCGTAACGCTTCTGGCGGCGCAGCTCCTCCATCGTGTGCTTCGGGTGCTTCGCCGCCTCCAGCGTGTCGCCGAACTCGTCGTTCCCCTCCTCCGGCGGCACCTCAAACCCCGCCATGCTCCGGCGCACGCGCCAGTCATGCACGGCGTTGCGCAGGCGGGCCCACCCCTCCAGCACGACGCACAGCGGCACCAGGATCAGCGCCACGCGCAGCGTGGTCGCGCCCACGGGCCCCAGGGGGTCCAGGCCAAAAGCCCCCTCCACGGCGCGCACGCCCGCCCCCAGCAAATCCGTCCAAAACCAGCCGCACAGCGCCACGACCCAGTTCATGTATCTCTCGCCAGTGCTCATGTGCCACCCGCCGGTAGAATTGACCGGACCGCCGTCCGGAAAAGGCTTGAATTTCCCTGAAACGCCAGGCACGATTCTATCAGACCCGCAGGCACTGCGGAAAGCGGCGGCAGCCGCCGTGCCATGGGGTGCCGCGCGGTTTCTTGCCGGCGGTGACTTGACATCGGGGGCGGAATTGGCGTATTCTATGGAAGCCGTGCCGAGGTAGCTCAGCTGGTAGAGCAGCGGACTGAAAATCCGCGTGTCGGCAGTTCGATTCTGCCCCTTGGCACCATTTTTTTGGGTGTCTAGCCGCGCGCGCGGCACAACATATCAGGCCTTTGCCGGAATAGCTCAGTTGGTAGAGCGCGTCACTCGTAATGACGAGGTCCGGGGTTCGATTCCCCGTTCCGGCTCCAGCCGCCCTCCCAGGCGCGGGAACTGCATTGCTGTTCCCGCGCCTTTTGCATGCCCCCGGCCACCCCAGCCAGAATTCCGCAGAATATTCATAATGCCGGGATCGTGTCCAATGACTTGCATTTTTAGCAGGGGCCGGGTATGATACAACCGTTGTGATTCCAGAAAAGCAAGTAAACCTTGAGAGGTGAAGGCGCTCATGGAAAGCAAACAGTCATTCAGCACGTCCGAAGTGGCGCGGTTCTGTCATGTCACCGCCGACACCATCCGCAAATGGGCGGAGGCGGGGCGCATCCGGGTGTTCAAGACGCCGGGGGGACACCGCCGCATCCGCCGGGACGATCTGATGCGGTTCCTGCGGGAGAACAGCATTCCGATCCACGAGGATCTGGACAATTCCGGCGTCCGCCTGCTGGTGGTGGACGATGAGAAGGCGGTGATCTCGGTGATCCGGCGTTTTCTGGAGCGCTCCTCGACGCCGTTCCAGATTGAGGTGGCCATGGACGGGTTTGAGGCGGGCCGCCTGGTGGCGACCTTCCGCCCGGACGTCATTTTCCTGGACCTGCGCCTGCCGGGCATTGACGGGTTTGAGGTCTGCCGCCGCATCAAGACCAATGCGGAATCCTCGTCCTCCCATGTCCTCGCGATGACGGGGTACTACGAGGGCGAGGTGGCCCAGCGGGTGATCGAACTGGGGGCGGACATGCTGCTGCAGAAGCCCTTCACGCCGGACGACCTGCGGCGCGCCCTGGCCAAGGTCGGGGTCGAAGTAAACTGATCATGGCGCGTCGGCCCTCCCCCCAGCGCGGCGGCCCCGCCCGGCCGCGTCCGACCCGGAACACGCCCCAGAGCGCGGCGGTGCGCCGCGTGTTCGAGGAGGCCGAAGGGCCGCTCTCCGTGCAGGACGCCCGCGACCGCTCGGCGCGCCTGTGCCCCGGCATCGGCATCGCCACGGTCTACCGCATCCTGCGGCGGCTGCTCGGCGAGAAAGTGGTGTCGGCGGTGGACATTCCCGGGGCGGGGGTGCTGTACGAGGCGGCCGCCGGTCTGCACCACCATTACTTCGTCTGCCACGGCTGCGGCCGCGCGTTTGTGCTCAAGAACTGCCCCGGCCACCTTCAGGCCATGGTTCCCAAGGGCTTCGAGCTGCAGCGGCACGACATTGTCCTTCACGGCCTGTGCGCCGGATGCAGCGCGGCCACGCCCTGAGCGTCCCGGCCGCGTGCCCCCCCTCCAGGCGGGGCTCAGAGCCCCCTGATGCCCGAATAGGACGACAGGACGCGGTATTCCTTGAGCCGGGAGAAGTCGCACAGGGTGCTCATGGCGGCGCTGGTGACCTGGATGCCCTCCTCCACCACGGCGGCCACGGGGTTGAGTCCGCCGCTGAGGATGACCCCCACGCGCTCCGCGCCGACGGGGATGTCGAGGAGAGGCTGGTTCGGGCTGCCGACGGCCACCACCCCGCCCAGGCCAACCTCCTCCATGGCGCGGAAGAGGGCGCGCACGTCGGCCAGGGCGACGGCGGGCACCTCGCGGAAACTCGCGCCGATGAGCCCCGACCCCTCGCGCGACGCGCGCCACACGGAGGTCATGTGGCCGCGGATGAAGATCTCCAGCGGGTCGAGGGAGGACCCCTCGTAGGTGATGACCTGGGTGAAGCGGCGCGGCTTGCCGTCCGTGATCTCCAGCAGGCCGCCGAAGCGGGAGGCCATGGCGATGCCCGCGTGGAGCAGCACGCCGTTGACGCTCACGCTGCACACCGTGCCGATGGCGGCGCGGTTCGGGGGGACCGTGAACCCGCCGATGCGCTCGCCCGGCAGGGCGACCACCACCAGGCGTCCCATGCCCAGGCGCGCCTTGAACACGTCGGCCATGATGCTGATCGTGTTCCGCAGGTCGCGCAGCTGCACGGTGGAGATGTTTAGAATGATGCGCCCCCCCCGCGCGGACAGGTCAAAGTCCATCTGGTAGGACAGGGCGTCAATCTTCCCGGCGATGAAGCCCACCTTGTCCGCCACCAGCGCCCCCTCCAGCTCCTCGATGCCCCGGGCGGTCAGCCGCCGTCCGCCCCGGCCGAGGTTCTCCGTCCACCCCAGCTCGTCGGCCATGGCCAGATAATTGCGCACCGCCCGCTCGCTGAGCTGGATGCCGCTCAGGTCGAGGGACTTCGCGATGCGCTCGCTGCCCATGCCGTCGGGCGCCTCGTGCAGCACCCGCAGGATGGCGACCATCCGCCGCTTCGTTTTGATGTCCATGGATTCCATGCGTGCCGCCTCCTCCGCGCCGGGAAAGTTTTTTTCACCGCGCCAACCGGAAAAAGTTCCGCTTGGTGCGGTGGAAAAGCCGCCCCGCCACGCGGCGGTTTCGAGAAGTTGTTGAAAATTCGCCCAATGCATCCGGCAGTAATGCCGGGTCCAGGCGGTATATTGCACCATGTACCGCTTGATATGCAAGCTTTTTCTTATATATACTTCGCGCATCCGGATGCGGTATTCCGGTTCCCTGTTGTCCCCCATGGTGGCCGCCTTCAAGTGCTCACGCCGCAGCCGCGGAGCCAAACGTCCCAGGAGAATCTGAAATGTCGTACGTGCAGAGTGTGCTGGAGTCTGTGATCCGAAAGAACGCCGGGGAGCCTGAGTTCCACCAGGCGGTCCGCGAAGTGCTCGAATGCCTCGCCCCGGTGTTCGAGCGGCACCCCGAATACGAGGAGGCGCGCATCCTCGAACGCCTCACGGAGCCCGAGCGGGTGATCATGTTCCGCGTGCCGTGGCAGGACGACAAGAACCGCGTCCAGGTGAACCGCGGCTACCGCATCGAATTCAACAGCGCCATCGGCCCGTACAAGGGCGGCCTGCGCTTCCACCCGACGGTGTACCTGGGCATCCTGAAGTTCCTGGCCTTCGAGCAGGTGTTCAAGAACTCCCTGACAACGCTGCCGATGGGCGGCGGCAAGGGCGGGTCCGACTTCGACCCGAAGGGGAAGTCGGACAGCGAGGTGATGCGCTTCTGCCAGTCCTTCATGACGGAGCTGTGCAAGTACATCGGCCCCGACACGGACGTGCCGGCGGGCGACATCGGCGTGGGCGGCCGCGAGATCGGCTTCCTGTTCGGACAGTACAAGCGCATCCGCAACGAGTTCACGGGCGTGCTCACGGGCAAGGGGCTGACCTGGGGCGGCTCGCTGATCCGTCCGGAGGCCACCGGCTACGGCGCGGTCTACTTCGCCCAGAACATGCTCGCCACGCGCAACCAGGACTTCGCGGGCAAGGTCTGCACCGTTTCCGGCTCCGGCAACGTGGCGCAGTACACGGTCGAGAAGCTGACCGAGCTGGGCGCCAAGGCCGTCACGCTCTCCGACTCCAACGGCTTCATCCACGACCCGGACGGCATTGACGCCGAGAAGCTGGCCTTCGTGATGGAGCTGAAGAACGTGCACCGCGGCCGCATCAGGGAATACGCGGACCGCTTCCGCTCGGCGAAGTTCATCGAGGGCAGGCGCCCGTGGGACGTGCCCTGCGACTGCGCCTTCCCGAGCGCCACGCAGAACGAGGTGAACGGCCTGGACGCGGCCGCGCTGGTGAAGAACGGCTGCTTCATGGTCGCCGAGGGCGCCAACATGCCGACGGACCCCGAGGGGGTGGACGTCTTCCTGAAGGCCGGCATCCTGTACGGCCCCGGCAAGGCGGCGAACGCGGGCGGCGTGGCGGTCTCCGGGCTGGAGATGGCGCAGAACGCCCAGCACA
This sequence comes from Candidatus Hydrogenedentota bacterium, assembly GCA_012730045.1. Lineage (NCBI taxonomy): Bacteria > Pseudomonadati > Candidatus Hydrogenedentota > Candidatus Hydrogenedentota bacterium. The sequence goes on from JAAYBR010000087.1 coordinate 15,562, forward strand.
CGAACTGGATGCGCGAGGAGGTGGACAACCGCCTGAAGGACATCATGGCGGCCATCCACACCCAGGCGAGCACCGCCGCCGAGGAGTACGGCACGCCGGGCAACTACGTCGCGGGCGCGAACATCGCCGGCTTCGTGAAGGTCGCCGACGCCATGCTGGCGCAGGGCCTTGTCTGATCTTTTTCCCGGCCCGGCGGAGTACACTTTCCGCCGGGCCGTTTTTTTAACCAGACAACGCGCCGGGACTGGCGCCCGCGCGCGGGGAGTGGCGGCGTCATGAGCTTCACATCCGGCATCAGTTCCGGGCTGCCCGAGCTGGACCGCACCATCCGGGGGGTGCTGGCGGGGGACAACATTGTCTGGCGGGTGGACCGGATCGAAGAATACGCGGCCTTCGTGCTGCCCTTCGCGGAACACGCCCTCTCGACGGGGCGCCCCACGGTGTACTTCCGCTTTGCGAACCACGCCCCGGTGCTGGAGGACCGGCCGGACAACCCGCTCTTTCTCCGGCTCACCCTGGACCCCGCGCAGGGCTTCGAGGGCTTCCTCGACGCGGTGCACGACACCATCGAGGCCACCGAAAAGGGGGCCTACTATGTGTTCGACTCCCTGTCGGACCTTTCGGCGGCGTGGCACGGCGACGCGATGCTCTGCAACTTCTTCCTCATGACCTGCCCCTACCTCTACGACCGGGGCGACCTGGCCAGTTTCGCGCTCCTGCGGGACCGCCACTCCAACGAGGCGGTGCTGCCGATCCGCAACACCTGCCAGGTGATGCTGGACGCGTACAAGAAGGGCGGCACCATCTTCGTGCGTCCCCTGAAGACGCAGCAGCGCTTCTCCCCCACCATCCACATGCTGCACCGGTGGGAGAACGGCGCGCTCACGCCCATCGCCGAGAGCCACGTGATCACCGAGGTGCTCAAGCCGGTGCCGCCCTCGGCGGTCGGCTGCTCGGTGCGGCCGCTGGACGCGTGGAACCGCGCCTTCATGCAGGCGCAGGATCTGCTCACCGGGCCGCCCGAGCTGCTGCGAAGCGAGCTGGCCAACCACCTGTTTGAGACCCTGCTGCGCATGCTTATCTCGCACGAGGAGCGGGTGCTGGGGCTGGCGCGCCGCCACCTGACCCTGGCCGACCTGCTGGAGATCGGGCGGCGCACGGTGGGCACGGGACTCATCGGCGGCAAGTCCGCGGGCATGCTGCTGGCCCACGCCATCCTCCGGGGCGCGGGCGGGGAGTGGGCCGGCCGGCTGGAGATGCACGACAGCTTCTACATTGGCTCCGACTGCTTCTACACCTTCCTCGTGCGCAACGGGTGCTGGTGGATGCGCCGCCGCCAGAAGGCGGGCGAGACCCTTTTCGAGGAGGCCGAGCAGGCGCGCCGCCGCATCCTCACGGGCAAGTTCCCGCCGGAGTTCGAGGGGGAGCTCGAGCGCATCATGGAGTACTTCTCCAGCGCGCCCATCATCGTGCGGTCCAGCTCGCTGCTGGAGGACGCCTTCGGCAACTCCTTCGCGGGGAAGTACGACAGCGTCTTCTGCGCGAACCAGGGCTCCTTCCACCATCGGATGGAGGACCTGAAGACGGCGATCCGCACGGTGTACGCCAGCGCCATGAGCGCGTCGGCCCTCGCCTACCGCAAGGCCCACGGCCTGCTCGAGCGCGAGGAGCAGATGGGGCTCCTGATCCAGCGCGTCTCCGGCACCCAGCACGGCGAGCTCTTCTTCCCCGACCTGGCAGGCGTCGGGTTCTCTTTCAACCCCTACGTCTGGAACCCGGACATTGACCCCGGGGCCGGCGTGCTGCGCATGGTCTTCGGCCTGGGCACCCGGGCGGTGGACCGGTCCGACTCCGACTACACGCGCCTGGTGGCGCTCAACGCCCCCGACCTCTCGCCCGACTCGCGGGAGAGCGGCCAGGGAAAATGCAGCCAGCGCATCGTGGACGTGCTGGACCTCGACGCGAACCAGCTCGTCTCGCTGGACTTCGGCGCGGTGGCCGAGCGCGGCGGCGGCGACCGGGACCGCGCCGTGGCCCGCTTCTCCCACCGCGACCCGGCGCTGGTGCGCGCGGTGCGCGCGCAGGGCTCCGGGACGGTCCCCCTCACCATCACCTTCGACCGGATGATCCGCGACACGTCCTTCATCGGGGACATGCGGGAGGCCCTGCGGCTGCTGCAGGAGGCCTACGACTACCCGGTGGACGTGGAGTTCACGGCGAACTTCCCCGAGGAGGGCGTGTACAAGCTCAACATCGTGCAGTGCCGCCCGCTCCAGGTCAAGGGCAACGCGGTGTGCGAGCCCCTGCCCGCCCGCATCCCCGACGAGGACCTCCTCCTGCGCGCGCGCGGCCCCGTCATCGGCCCGAGCCGCTCGGAGACCCTGGACACCTTCATTTATGTGGTGCCGGAGGTCTACTCCAGCCTGCCCAACGCCGACCGCTACCGCGTGGCGCGCATCATCGGCCGGGTGACCCAGGCGCTCAGGGGGGCGCGGGTCATGCTCCTCGGCCCGGGCCGCTGGGGCACCACCACCCCGTCCCTGGGCGTGCCCGTGTCCTTCGCCGAAATCCACCCCGTCGCCGTGCTCTGCGAGATCGTGGCCATGCGCGACGGCCTCGTGCCGGACGTCTCCCTGGGCACCCATTTCTTCAGCGAGCTGGTGGAGCAGGACATGCTTTATATTGCCGTGTACCCCGAGCGGGCGGAAACGGTTCTCCGGGACGACTTCTTCCTCCGGGCACCCAATCTTCTGCTGGAGCTGGCGCCGGAGGCGGCCCTGTTTGCAGACACCCTGAAAGTCGTCCGGGTGGCCCCGGAAACAGGAAAAGTGCGCCTGCACGCCAATGTGCTGGAGCAGGAAGTGGTCTGTTTTATGGAACCCGCCGCGGTTCCCGAAGGATAGACTCCCCGACGGCTTCGGTGTGCGGGAGCGGTGAATCCCGAAAAACGGGGATTTTTGCTTGCGAATCGGGGGGTATTGTGGTAAACTGTGGACAGGTCAACGGGTGTAGGTCTTTAGGTCGCACGCGCGTGAGAAGACTGAAATCGCTTGACTTTTTTGAGTTGTTTCTGGTTTAATTTGGCAATGGTTTGATGAGTGCCGACGCCTTGGCGGGATTGTCGTTGGGGCGGCAAACGTTCAACACAGCGAGAAGGAGAAGCGTGATGAAGAAACTGGTTTTGGTTCTGGCAGTGGCGGTTGCGGTGGCCGGGCTGAGTTCCGTCGCCCATGCCGCGAAGACGTGGGACGACATGTCCTGGTGGGGAAACACGGGCGCGACCCCGGAGCCGCAGCCGGAAAGCGGCACGTGCCCGGCGCAGATGAGCCGTGACGGCTACTGGTGGTGGCCGACCGAAGCCGCCAGCAACGCGGACGACGGCGAGCTGTGGGGCAACCGCGGCATCGTCTACCGCGACTGGGAAAAGCCGGCGGAGAAGGTCGTTGAGCCTCCCGCGCCGCCGGAGCAGAAGCCGGCGGTTGACCTTACCCGGCCGGTGGCCAACAACGTCCTGTTCGACTTCGACAAGGCCGTTCTGAAGCCCGAAGGCAAAGTCGAAGTGGACAAGATCGTGGACTCGATGAAGAAGTTCCCGAAGGACACGGCCGTCATTGAGGGTCACACCTGCGACATCGGCGCCGAAGCCTACAACATGGGCCTTGGCCAGCGCCGCGCCGATGCGGTCCAGAAGTACATGGTTGAGAGCGGCATTGACGCGGCCCGCGTCCAGGCCGTCAGCTTCGGCGAGACGAAGCCGGCCGTCCCCAATGACAGCGCCGCGAACCGCAAGCTCAACCGCCGCGCCGAGTTCAAGGTCACCATCGTCAACTAGTCTCCGTGAAGTTTTGCGGCTTCGGCCGCAGGCTCTGACCAGAGCGAATTGAGTTGAGGTTGCCCCGGCATCGCCGAGCGCGGTGCCGGGGCACTTTTTTGCCGGGCCTCCCCCGGCGGGGGTGCTTTCATGCGCATTCTTTTCATTGGCGACGTGGTGGGGCGCACCGGACGCGGCGCGGTGGCCCGCGCGCTCCCGGAACTCCGCAAGACGCACGCCGTGGACCTCGTCGTCGCCAACGCGGAAAACTCCGCCGCGGGCATTGGGGCCACCCCCTCCACCCTCCAGGAACTCCGCCGCCACGGCGTGGACCTCTTCACCCTGGGCAACCACACCTGGCGCAAGAAGGAGCTGCTCGACGCCATGGACGGCCTCGCCTGCGCGGCGCGCCCGGCGAATTTCCCGGAGGGGGTGCCCGGCCGCGGCGCGGTGACGGCCACCCTGGCCGACGGCCGGAAGGCGGCGGTGCTCAACCTCCTGGGCCGCGTCTACATGGACCCCGCCGACTGCCCCTTTGCGGCGGCCGACCGGCTCCTTCCCGAACTGCGCGCGGTCACCCCGGTCATCCTCGTGGATTTCCACGCCGAAGCCACCTCGGAGAAGGCGGCGCTGGGCTGGCACCTCGACGGCCGCTGCTCCGCCGTTATCGGCACGCACACCCATGTGCAGACGGCGGACGAGTGGATTCTGCCCGGCGGCACCGCCTTCCTCAGCGACGCGGGCATGACGGGCCCCACAGACTCCATCATCGGCATGAAGCGCGGCCCGATCCTTGAAAAATTCGTCCGGGGCATCCCCGGAAAATTCGAGGTCGCCGAGGGCCCGGCCGTCTTCAGCGCGGTCCTGCTCGAGGTGGACGACACGACGGGAAAGGCCCTGTCCATCACGCGCATACTCCTCCGCGACCCAAAATAGGGTGGCGCTGAAGACGCGGTGCCCAGGGGCCGGAGTGGACGGAGTGGACAAGGTGGACAAGGTGGACACGGCAACGTGATCGGGCCGATCGGTCGGATCCGACCGATCAGTCGGACAGGTCGGACGCGTCGAACCGGTCCGACAGGTACGCAGGCCCCTCCGACGTCTCAGAGTCCCCGACTTGCCCCGGTGTCCCGCTGCCCGGTATTATTTCGGGGTTCTGCACGGCGGGTTTTCGCCCTAAAAAGAAGGAGTGTGTTTCATGCCCAAGATGAAGTACGTCTACTACGCGATCGTTGCGGTTGTCGCGGTGGGTTGTCTCGCCGCCATCAACCTGCTCAAGCCCGAGAGCGCGGTCAGCGCGGACCAGCAGCAGAAGGAGGAGGCGCGGGAAATGCTCGCGCAGGCGGACAAGATCAGCGAAGAAGCCAAGGCGGGGGCGGACCAGGAAATCGCCAAACCCGAACAACCCGAAACCAAGGAGAATGCACCTGTGGACATGCCGGAAAAGGCCCCCGAAAAATTCAGCGTCGAGTTTGAATGCACCAACGGCACCTTTGTGGTGGAGTGCGTGACCGAGTGGGCGCCCCTGGGCGCGGAGCGCTTCTACACCCTGGTGAAGGAGGGCTTCTTCAACGACGCGGGCTTCTTCCGCGTGGTGCCGGGCTTCGTGGTGCAGTTCGGCCTGGCCGCCGACCCCTCGGCCACCGCGAAGTGGAAGGAGAGGAAGCTCCGGGACGATCCGGTCACCCAGAGCAACAAGAAGGGGTACATCACCTTCGCCATGGCGGGCCCCAACACCCGCACCTCCCAGGTGTTCATCAACTACCGGGACAACACGAACCTGGACGGCATGGGCTTCGCCCCCTTCGGCAAGGTCGTCTCCGGCATGGAGGTCGTGGAGGCCATCAACGCGGAGGCGGGCGAGCGGCCAAACCAGGGCATGATCACCTTCGAGGGGAACGCCTACCTCAAGAAGAACTTCCCGAAAATGGACTTCATCAAGAAGGCCACAATCAAGCAGTAGAAACGGCGGGGGCACCCGTCCCCCCCTACCCTTGTTGCGCGCCCCCGCACGTCGCCGGCGAAACGGACCGCGTGCGGGGGCGGTCCCATTAGCAACTTGGGCGCCGGAGACAATGTTCACAAGTGGGCGTCGGGCACGGACCAAGAGGTGGCACGGGCTTCCAGCCCGTGTTTCTTGGGCTCCATCCATGACCCAAATCACGGGCTGGAGGCCCGTGCCACCTCACAGCCGGGCCCGGTGTCTGTCCGCAGACCCGGTGTCTCCACCCCGGATTGACCCAAGGACAACTCAGTGAAAGGAAAGAAGACGATGAACGACACCCCACGCGACCCCCATCCGCTTCCCGAGGCCCGGAGACAGCTTTCCCGCCGGTCCCTGCTGGCCTCCATGCTCGCCGCCACGGCGGGCGCCGGACTGGGACTCAAGGCCCACGCGAAAGAGGCCGCCGTGACCGCCGCCGCCGGAAACGCCCCGGCCACCGCCCTCCCCTCACGCGTGGCGATGATGTGCTCCGAAGACCCCGCGCGGCTCCAGCGGGTCGCCTGGCGTCCCGGCAACCCGGAGGCCAAAGCCCTCGCGCAGCTCCTTCCCGCCCCCGCCGGGCCCATCGCCGAGGCGGAGGCCGTGACGGTGGAGGCCGGAACGGATGTGTTCAGCCTGCCGCAGGGTGCGCCCCTCGCGCGGTCGTCGGCGGCCTTCACCAACCTGACTCCCGGCACCGCCTACTGCTACCGCGTCGGCGACGGAACCTCGTGGAGCTCCTGGCACACCTTCCGCACGGCCCCGGAGGGCGGCGGCGCCTTCCGTTTCCTCTATTTCGGCGACGTGCAGACCGACATCCGGTCGCAGGCCGCCCGCACCCTGCGCGCGGGGTGGCAGGCCGCGCCGGACGCCCGCTTCGCCGTGTTCGCCGGAGACCTGGTGAACCACGGGTTCAACGACAGCCAGTGGGACGAGTTCCACGAGGCGCTGGGCTTCATGTCGGGGTCCATGCCCCTGCTGCCCACGCCGGGCAACCACGACACCAAGCGGGAGACGCCGGCAGAGGCGCTGGCGGCGCCCTACAGCGCGGCCCCGGCCTACCATGCGAACTTCGCGCTGCCCCAGAACGGGCCGGACATCCCCGAGCTCAAGGGGGAGGCCTACTATGTGGACTACCAGGGCGTCCGGGTCATCTCCATCAACTCCAACGTGCTGGACGATGACCGCCCGCTGAACGAGAAACACCGGAAGGCGTGGGACGGTCTGCTGGCGTGGCTGGAGGCGGCGCTGCGCGACAACCCCAACCGCTGGACCGTCACCACGCACCACCATCCCATCTATTCCGGTTCTGAGGGCCGGGACAACGAGGGGATGCGCACCCTCCTCCGCCCCCTGTATGACAAGTACCATGTGGACCTGGTCCTCCAGGGGCATGACCACTGCTACTGCCGCACCCATAAGGTTGCGGGCGACCAGGTAGTGGCCGCCAACGCCCCCGGCACCGTTTACATGGTGTCCGTGGCGGGGCCGAAGCTGTACACGCTGGACCCGAAGTTCAACGATCTGATGGCGGCCTCGCGCGGCAAGACCCAGATGTACCACACCGTGGACGTGACCCCGGACCGGCTGACGGTGTCCGGTTTCGCCGCCAACGGAGAGCCCATGGACGCCTTTGCCCTGTCCAAGGACGCGGCGGGAACCTCCACGCTGGAACCCGCGTGACGGGTCCAAAACGCGCCCGCCGATAGCATCGGCCCCTGAGGCTCTGCTATCATGCGGGCATCTGCGAGGACGCGGCTTTTCATGGAGAACGCCTTCTTTTGATTACCCGCCTGTTGACAGCCCTTTTCGGCACCAGCGCCGAGCGCGACCTGCGCCGGCTCTCGCCCCTGTGCGACGCCGTCCGCGAGCACGGACGACGCGTGAGCGCCCTGACCGACACCGCCCTGCGCGCCCAGACGGGCGTGTTCAAGGAGCGCCTGGACCGGGGCGCCCCCCTGGACGACCTGCTTCCGGAGGCCTTTGCCGTGGCCCGGGAGGCGGCGAAGCGGGTGGCCGGGCTGCGCCCCTTTGACGTGCAGATCATCGGCGGCATCGTGCTCCACCGGGGCGGCATCGCCGAGATGGTCACGGGCGAGGGCAAGACCCTGGTCGCCATCCTGCCCGTGTACCTGAACGCCCTCGCGGGGCGCGGCGTGCATGTGGTCACGGTGAACGACTACCTGGCCCGGCGCGACGCGGAGTGGATGGGGAGCATCTACCAGGCCCTCGGGATGTCCGTCGGCCTGATCCAGCAGGACATGAACACCCACGAGCGGCACGTGGGCTACCGGGCGGACATCACGCACGGCACCAACAGCGAGTTCGGGTTCGACTACCTGCGCGACAACATGGCGACGCACCCGTCCTACCGCGTGCAGCGCGAGCTGAACTACGCCATCGTGGACGAGGTGGACTCGATCCTCATTGACGAGGCGCGGACGCCGCTGATCATCTCCGGCCGCCCGGAGAAGAGCAGCGAGATTTACATCAAGGTGGACGAGGTGGTCCGGAGGCTCCGCAACGAGGAGCATTTCACGGTGGACGAGAAGCAGAACTCCATCATCCTCACGGACGAGGGGATGGATGCCTGCGAGAGACTGCTCGGCATCGAGGACCTGTACGCCAACGAGACCATCGGCCTGGTCCACATCATCCAGCAGTCCCTGAAGGCCCACGAGTTCTTCAAGAAGGACGACGAGTACATCGTGCGCGACGGCGAGGTGCTGATCGTGGACGAGTTCACGGGCCGCGTGATGACGGGGCGGCGCTGGTCGGACGGCCTGCACCAGGCCGTGGAGGCCAAGGAGCGGGTTCCCATCCGCTTCGAGTCGCAGACCGTGGCCACGGTCACCTACCAGAACTATTTCCGCCTGTACGACAAGCTGGCGGGCATGACGGGCACCGCCCTGACCGAGGCCGTGGAGTTCCAGAACACCTACAAGCTGGACGTGCACACGATCCCGACGAACCTGCCCATGGTCCGCGCGGACATGACGGACCTCATCTTCGGCACGGAGCACGGAAAGTTCACCTACGTGGTCCGCGAGATACAGCGCGTCCACGAGACCGGCCGGCCCGTGCTGGTGGGCACCGTCTCCGTGGAGAAGTCCGAGGAGGTGTCGGAGATGCTGCGGCAGGCCGGCATCGTGGACTTCCAGGTGCTCAACGCGAAGCACCACGAGCGCGAGGCGGCCATCGTGGCCAACGCGGGCAAGCGCGGCGCGATCACCATCGCGACCAACATGGCCGGCCGCGGCACGGACATCAAGCTGGCGGAGGGCGTTCGCGAGCTGGGCGGCCTCTACATCATCGGCACCGAGCGCCACGAGTCGCGCCGCATTGACAACCAGCTCCGCGGCCGCTGCGGCCGCCAGGGCGACCCGGGCACCACGCGTTTCTATGTGAGCCTGGAGGACGAGGTGGCCCGTCTCTTCGGCGGCCCGCGCGTGAAGAAAATGCTGGAGTGGTTCGGCAGCAACGAGGAGATGGACGACGAGCCGCTGAGCCAGCGGATGGTCTCCCGCTCCATCGAGCGCGCGCAGCGCCAGGTGGAGATGCACAACTTCGAGATCCGCAAGCACCTCCTCGACTACGACCTGGTCATGGACAAGCAGCGCAAGTACATCTACGCCCTCCGCCGCGAGGTCCTGGAGGACCGCGACGTCACCGGCCGCCTCGAGGAGATGTTCCGCAACATCATCTGCGACGCCCTGGAGGAGTTCGCGCCGGAGGAGACGCCGGCCTCGGAGTGGGACCTGGACGGCATGGAGCGCGCCCTGCGCAACCATTTCGACCTCGACTTCCAGCTGGAGCCGCCGGCGGACGAGGAGATCCCCCAGCCGATGGAGGACTTCCTCTTCGACCAGGCCGTCGCGGCGTACCGGGGGCGTGTGGCGGGGCTGGCCGACGACATCCGGAAGCACTACCGGGAGCAGGTGGGCGGCGACGACACGCACATTGACTTCCAGCGGATCGCCCGCAAGCGCATCCACGACTTGGAGCTGATGGTGCTCCTGCGCACCGTGGACGACTACTGGATCAAGCACCTCTACGAGATGGACTACCTCCGGGAGTCCGTCAACCTGCGCGCCTTCGGCCAGAAGGACCCCCTGCTGGAGTACAAGCAGGAGGGGCTTGAGCTTTTCCAGGAAATGATCCGGAGCATTGACGAAACGGTCACGCAGATGCTGTTCCGCCTCACGGACCCGGAGCAGGCCAAGAGCCGCGCCCCGGGGCGCCCGGGCGGTCCGGACCCCTACAAGCAGCTCAGTGAATACGCCTACATCTCGGCGGACAAGCAGGCGGACCGCAGTTTCGCGTCCATGGACACCAGCCGCTTCATGCTCGGCGGCAAGCCCCGGCAGGTGACCGAGGGCGGCCAGAGCCCCGTGGCCGAGGCGCCGAAGCAGAAGCCTGTGCGCGTGGTGGACAAGACGGGGCCGAACGACCCGTGCCCCTGCGGGAGCGGCAAGAAATACAAGAAATGCTGCGGAAAGCTAAACTTCTAGTCCCCGCCGTTGTCATCCTCCTCTGGGTGACGATGATGGGAATCCTGGTCCACCGCGAAGTCATTGTCCCCCGCCTCCACCCCTCCCTCGCCGCGGCGCGCGTCACCGAGCCCCAGGACATGTGGATGGGCCTCTTTTACGGCGAACGCCGCATCGGCTTCGTCCACTGGTCCACCACCCCGGAGACGCGCGACGACGACCCCGGCTACCGCCTCCGCTTCCAGGCGCGCATGAGCCTGCCCGTCATGGGCGCCGGCGTCGCCGTGGCCCTGGAGGGCGGCGGGTGGCAGTCCGCCCTGCTCGGCCTGCGGGAGTTTGATGTCAGTTTCCGTTCCGGCGACCAGGACATGCGCATCCTCGGAACCGTGGAGAAGGACCGCATCCGCGGCACGGTGGAAACCGGCGGGGAGACCACCCCGCTGGAGCTGCCCGTGGCCGGGGGGCTCTCGCTGGGCAGCGGCATGGGCCTCTCCAGCATGAGCATGCCCCCGCTCTCCCCCGGCGAGACGGTCTATGTGGAGACCTTCGACCCCACCACCATGTCCGTCGGCCGCGCGAAACTGGAGGCCGTGGAAAAGGCGGCGCTCACCGTGGGCGGGCAGGCCGTCGAAACGGTCCTCATCAACACCACCATCGGCGGCATGACCACGCGCGCCTGGGTGAACGACAAGCAGGAAGTGGTGCGCGCGGAGACGCCCTTCGGCCTGAACCTGGAGCGCATTGACCCGCGCGACGCCCTCACCCCCCTCAGCGACGACGAGCAGGTGGACATGGTGCAGCGGCTGGCCGTGGTCCCCACGGGCAGCCGCCCGGTCCGCGACGCGGTCCGGATGCGCATTCGCGTGGACGGCGTGCCGGGCGAGCTGCTGCCGCCGGACGGGCCCGCCCAGCGGCGAAACGGGAGTGAGTACCTGCTGGAACAGCTTGCCCCGCCCGCGCCGGACGGGGAGACGGAAATGATCACAGGGCCGGAGGCGGAGCGGCACCTGCGCACGGACGCCTTCATCACCGTGGACAACCCGAAAATCCGGGAGCTGGCCGCAGAAATCACGGGCCAGGAGGAGGACCTCTGGACCCGGGCGCTCAGGGTCCACGACTGGGTCCACCAGAACATCGAGAAGACGGCCACGATGAGCATGCCCAGCGCCGTCGAGGTGCTGCGGACGCGGCAGGGCGACTGCAACGAGCACAGCGTGCTGTTTGCCGCGCTGGCGCGCGCCGCGGGCGTCCCCGCGCGCATCGCCATCGGCCTCGCCTGGAGCGAGGCGCTGTCGGCCTTCGGCTACCATGCCTGGGTGGAGGTGTACGCCGGGCGGTGGATCCCCATGGACCCCACCTTCGGCCAGCCAACGGTGGACGCCACGCATCTGAAACTCTTCGACGGCAGCCTGGAGGAGTGGCCCCGTCTGCTCGGCTACGTCGGCAACCTTAAGATTGAAGTGCTTGAAGTGGAGGGACCATGACCGAAACGGCCGCAATCCGCACCGAGGGGCTCACCAAGCATTTCGGCGAGAAGGTGGCGGTGCACGCCCTGGACCTGGACATCGCCCCCGGCACCTTCTACTGCTGCCTGGGCCCGAACGGCGCGGGCAAGACGACGACCATCAAGATGCTGACAGGCCTGCTCCACCCCAGCGGCGGAAGCGCCCTCCTCGGCGGCCATGACATCCAGAAGGACCCGCTGGCGGCCAAGCGCCTGCTGGGCTATGTGCCGGACCACCCCTTCCTCTACGACAAGCTCACGGGCAACGAGTTCATGCAGTTCGTCGCCGGGCTCTACCGGATGACCCCCGCCGAATACGCGGAGCGGTGCGGTCCCCTGCTGGAAATGTTCGAGATCGCCGCCGTGGCCGACCAGCTCATCGAGGACTACAGCCACGGCATGCGCCAGAAGCTCTCCTTCGCATCGTGCTTCCTGCACGACCCGAAGATCGTGGTGGTGGACGAGCCGTGGGTCGGGCTGGACCCCAAGAACATCCGCTTCGTCAAGGACTTCCTCAGGCGGCGCTGCCGCGAGACGGGGCTCACGGTGTTCATGTCCACGCACACCCTGTCCATCGCCGAGGAGATCGCCGACGTCGTGGGCATCATCCACCGGGGCCGGCTCCTGCGCGCGGGCACGGTGAACGAGATCAAGGCCCTGCGCCACACGGCCGGCGGCTCGCTGGAGGACGTCTTCCTGGAGATCACCCGCGACGACGAGGAACCCGGCGACGCAAACGGGGGCGCCGCACGCGCATGAACCAGGTGCTCACCGTCATCCAGGCGAGACTGCGCATGGCGCGGCACGAGATCGTCGGCGTCCGGAACGAGTCGCGCCTTAAGGTGGGGGTCATCTCCGTCTCCGCGCTCCTGCTACTCTCCGGCATGTTTGTCTTCTTCTTCTCCGGGTTCCGGTGGATCGTCGCCTTCGGCGGGCGCGGCGGGCCGGAGTACAACTTCGGCGAGCTGCTCATGACGCGCCTGCTGGGCGTCCTCTTCCTGTCCCTCTTCATGCTCCTGGTCTTCTCGAACGTCCTGGTCTCCTTCGCCACCCTCTACCGGTCCCACGAGGTCAAGCGCCTGATGCTGTCGCCCCTGCGCTTCGACCACATCTTCCACGCCCGCTTCTTCGAGTGCGTGGCCTTCAGCTCGTGGTCCATCGCGTTTCTCGGCGCCCCCATGTTCCTCGCCTACGGCCTGAGCATGGGCGCGCACCCGGTGTTCTATCTGGCGCTGGCGGCCTTCTTCCTCCCCGCCATCATCATCCCCGCCTGCCTCGGCTGCATCATCACCATGGTTCTCGTGCGCATATTCCCCCGCGTGCGCCCCGCGTGGATGGCCCTTCTGGGCGCCGTGGCCGTGGGCGGCTTCTTCCTGTACATCCGCCACATCCTCCGGGGCCAGCAGATTTCCGACGACACCATCCTCCCGGTCTTCCTCCAGACCACGGCGCGCATGCAGTCGTTCCTCCTGCCGAGCCACTGGGCGTCCCAGGGCATCCTCGCGGCCAGCCGCTTCAAGGTCGGAGAGGCCCTCTACTGGTGGACCACCCTCGCCTCCACCGCCCTGTTCCTCCTGCTCGTGTCGGGATGGCTGGCGCGGCTTCTTTACTATCCGGGGTGGTCGTGGCTGGCCGGTCAGGACCGCCAGCGGTTCCGGCCGCTGAACCGGGGCGCCCTGAACCGCCTCGCCGGCGTGATGCGCCTGGTGCCGGAGCCCGCCCGCTGCCTGTCCGTGAAGGACGTGAAACTCTTCTGGCGCGACCCCACCCAGTGGTCGCAGTTCGTCATCTTCTTCGGCATCATGGCGATTTACATCGCCAACCTGCGGAACACCTCGAAGTTTTACGAGCAGGAAATGTGGCGGAGCTGGATCGCCTGCCTGAACGTGGGCGCGGTCACCCTGATTCTGGCCACGCTCACAAGCCGCTTCGTGTTCCCCCTCGTCAGCCTGGAGGGGCGGCGCATGTGGATCATCGGACTGGCCCCCCTCACCTTCGCCCAGGTCGTCCGCCAGAAGTTCTGGATGAGCGTGGCCACCAGCGCCGCCTTCACCATCGGCCTCGCCTTCCTCTCCGCACACATGCTCCGCCTGGAGCCGGTCTACTTCCTCATGACCGTGTACACCGTCACCCTGGCCAATTTCGGGCTGGCGGGGCTGGCGGTGGGCCTGGGCGCCCTTTATCCCGTGTTCAAGGAGGAAAACCCGGCCCGCATCGTCAGCGGCCTCGGCGGCACCCTCAACCTCCTGCTCAGCGTGGGGTATATCGCGTGGATGGTGGCGGCGCTCACCCTCATCATGCAGTGGCGCGCCCTGGGGCTCTTCACCGGCGGCGCGGCCTTCCGCTGGGCCCTGGGCGGCGTCATGACGCTGGACCTCGCCCTCACCCTGGCCTGCTGCGTCCTGCCGATGAAAATGGGCCTGAAAAACCTTCAGAATATGGAGCTTTGAGAAAGAGAGGAGACGCCCCCATGATCGAGGTGCCCGTGGAAACCCGCGCCCACACCCAGTTTGTGCCCCTCAACACCCTGCTCCAGCAGATCATCCGCGAGCATGGCCCCGAGAACGGCGTCCTGCATGTCCACATCCCCCATACCACGGCGGGCATCACCATCAACGAGAACGCCGACCCGGACGTGGTCTCCGACATCACGGGCACCCTTGAACGCCTGATCCCCTGGGAAAACGGCTACGCCCATGACGAGGGGAACAGCGCCGCCCACCTCAAGGCCAGCCTGATGGGCTTCAGCGTCACCCTCCCGGTCGAGAACCGCAAACTCCGCCTCGGCACCTGGCAGGGGGTCTACTTCTGCGAATTCGACGGCCCCCGCCATCGGAGAATCTGGGTCACCCCCCTCCCCGCCTGAGCATTCGGCAGACTCTTCCTGCACCCCGCCCATCAAGCGACTGCCGCAATTCACCCCTGTTCTGCTCGATTATGAAGCACATGCCTCCGCGCACATCGGCATTCTTCCGACAATTCGGCCCATCACCGCCCTTTCTTCCTCCCCATTATCAGGCTGAAACATGAGGTTTGGGGTTGTTTTTGTTTTGTTGTTTGTTTTTATGTTTGCGGGTGTTCGCGCAGCCCTGAGATTGGCATGCTTCCTGCCCCTTCAAAAGCGCGAAAAACCGTAAGGAGATCGAATACCATGGCACGTTTGGACAAACTGACCATCAAATCCCAGGAGGCCCTGGCCGAAGCGCTGGAGCTGGCGGCGGATCAGGGGCATCCGGAGCTTTCCGGCCTGCACCTGCTCATCGCCCTCGCCCGGCAGGAACAGGGGGCCGTGGGGGCCATTCTCCAGCGGATCGGCATTTCCCCCGCCCAGGTGGAGCAGGCGGCACAGGCGGCGCTGGAGCGCACGCCCCGTGTGTCCGGCGCCCACGGCCAGCCCGGTCTGGGCCATGAGGCCCAGCAGACGCTGGACGCAGGCTGGAAGTCGGCCCAGAGCCTCAAGGACGAATATCTCAGCACGGAGCATATCCTGCTTGGGCTGTTGTCGGCCAAGGGGGAGGCCGCCCGCGTGCTGCGCGGGGCGGGGGTGACCGAGGACGCCGTGCTGCACGCCCTGAAGGAGGTGCGGGGCACCCAGCGGGTGACGGACCCCAACGCCGAGTCCACCTACGAGGCCCTGGAAAAGTTCAGCCGCGACCTGACCCAGCTCGCCCGGGCGGGCAAGCTGGACCCCGTGATCGGCCGCGACGAGGAGATCCGGCGCGTGGTCCAGGTGCTGTCCCGCCGCACAAAGAACAACCCGGTGCTCATCGGCGAGCCGGGCACCGGCAAGACGGCCATTGTGGAGGGGCTGGCCCAGCGCATCGTGGCGGGGGACGTCCCCGAGGGCCTGAAGAACAAGCGCGTGGCCTCGCTCGACCTGTCGGCACTGGTCGCGGGGGCCAAGTTCCGGGGCGAGTTCGAGGAGCGCCTCAAGGCGGTGCTGAAGGCGGTGCAGGAGGCGGACGGCCAGGTGATCCTCTTCATTGACGAGATGCACACCCTCGTGGGCGCGGGGGCGGCCGAGGGGTCCATGGACGCGTCCAACATGCTCAAGCCGGCGCTGGCGCGCGGCGAGCTGCACTGCATCGGCGCGACCACGCTGGACGAATACCGCAAGCATGTGGAGAAGGACGCCGCGCTGGAGCGGCGGTTCCAGCCCGTGTTCGTCTGCGAGCCGTCCGTGGAGAACACCATCGCCATCCTGCGCGGGCTGAAGGAGCGCTACGAGGTCCACCACGGCGTGCGCATCCAGGACAGCGCGCTCGTGGCGGCGGCCACCCTGAGCCACCGGTACATCGCCGACCGCTTCCTCCCCGACAAGGCGATTGACCTGGTGGACGAGGCGGGGTCGCGCCTGCGCATCGAGATTGACAGCATGCCTTATGAGATAGACGTGGTCGAGCGCCGCCTGCGCCAGATGGAGATCGAGCGCCTCGCCCTGCAGAAGGAGAAGGACCGGGCGGGCCTGGAGCGCCTGCGCGCCCTGGAGGGGGACATGGCGAACCTCCGCGAGGAGCTGAACGCGAAAAAGGCGGGCTGGCAGCGCGAGAAGGCCGCCATCGAGGAGATCCGCGGACTCCAGGCGCGCATGGACGAGGCCCGCCGCGAGGAGGAGATCGCCGAGCGCCGGGGGAACCTCGGGCGGGTCGCGGAGCTGCGCTACGGCGTGCTCAACGACCTGCAGCGCCGGGTGGAGGCCGCGCAGGCGCGGCTGGCGGACATCCAGAGCGGCGGCAGCTTCCTCAGCGAGGAGGTGACGGCGGAGCACATCTCCAAGGTCGTCTCCAACTGGACCGGCATCCCCGTGGACCGCCTGCTCGAGGGGGAAATGCAGAAGCTCCTGCGGCTGGAAGAGGTCATCGGACAGCGCGTCATCGGACAGGAGGAGGGCGTCCGCGCCGTGTGCGACGCCGTGCGCCGCGCGCGCGCCGGACTCAAGGAGCCCGAGCGGCCCATCGGCTCCTTCATCTTCCTCGGCCCCACGGGCGTCGGCAAAACCGAGCTGGCCCGCGCGCTGGCCGAGGCCCTTTTCGACGATGAGAACGCCATGGTCCGCGTGGACATGTCGGAGTACATGGAGAAGCACTCCGTCTCCCGGCTCATCGGCGCGCCCCCCGGCTATGTGGGGTACGACGAGGGCGGCCAGCTCACCGAAGCCGTGCGCCGCCGCCCCTACAGCGTGCTCCTTCTCGACGAGATCGAGAAGGCCCACCCGGACGTGTTCAACGTCCTCCTGCAACTGCTGGACGACGGCCGCCTCACGGACAACCAGGGACGGACCGTGGACTTCCGGAACACGGTGGTCATCATGACCTCCAACCTGGGCAGCGAGGCCTTCGGGGAGGGGGCAAGTGACCTGGTCAGCGCCGGGGACCTCGTGCGCGCCGTGCTCCACCGCCATTTCCGGCCCGAGTTTCTCAACCGGATTGACGACATTGTCGTGTTCCACCCGCTCACCCCCGCCGACATCCGCCGCATCGTGGATGTGCAGATGGCGCGGGTCGCCAAACGGCTTGCCGAAAGGGAGTTGACGCTGGAACTGACGCCGGAGGCCGGGGACCTTCTCGCCGCGCAGGGGTACGACCCCGTCTACGGCGCGCGGCCCCTCAAGCGCGCGATTCAGCGGCTGCTGCTCGACCCCCTGGCCCGCGAAATCCTCACAGGCACCATCCCCGACGGGGCGAAGGTCAGGGTCGAAAGGGACGGGGACGCGCTCCGGTTCCGGACGCGCGAAGGGGGGGAAGACTAGGCGGGGAAGAGACTACTTCTTCTCGAGGATGACGAGGAAATCGTTGTAACTTCTGCCGTGGTTGGCGGTGACGGACACGACCACCCAGCCGTCCGCCAGCAGGTCGTCGAGTTTCTCCTTGCCGGAACCATTGGATTCGATAATAAGCGATGTCTGCATGACGGGATTCCCGCTTCCTGGGTTGTCTCTCTGACCGCGCCGAAGGGCGCGCAACACCAGGAGCAATGGTACCAGCGCGCCCGGGTCGGGGTCAAACCCGACGCCGCAACGGAGTCCGACAAGAGATTGCCGCGGCGGCCCAGGGCGGCCGCCTGCTAAAAAAGTACCGGGTTCGCTGGAGAGGCCGCGCCCCTGGGATCGCCAAGCTCCCCCTTGGCTTTCGGGGAAACATGGATCGAACAGGCCCGCGTGGAAGAACGCAAGAGGCCAAGCTGGAGCTTGGCGATCCCAGGGGGCGCGTGGTTTGGGCGATGGAGGGAGCCGAAGCCGTGGCGAGACGGGAGGGGTCGCGGCGCCTCCTTTTGGAGTGCGGCGGCAACGACGCCGCTTTGGTTTCCGGGAAAGGGCTGCCGGGAGGGGTGCGGCATGGATCATCCCCGGGCAAAGCGGTGTCGCCGCTTCGCTCTGCCACCGCACTCCACATAACAGACGGACCCGCCA
>JAAYBR010000088.1 GCA_012730045.1 Candidatus Hydrogenedentota bacterium
CGCGCCGTCGCAGGCGTCCGCCGCCGTCGCGCCCGGAAGCGCCAGCGCCGCGCCGCAGGCGCTGGAGAGCGTGGACACGCCGCCGTCTAGCGTCACCACCGGCGCGGTGGTGTCATCCACCGTCACCGTCAGCACCGCCGTGCCCGTGTTCCCCGACCCGTCCGCCGCGGCATAGACCACGTCATAGACGCCGACGGCGGGGGCCGCCGGGTTCAGGCCGTCGTAGTCCGACACTGACACCGCCCGGGGGCCGTCGCAGGTGTCAGAGGCTGTCGCGCCCGGAAGCGTCAGGGCAACGCCGCACTCGCCGGACAGCGTGGAGACGCCGCCGTCTATCGCCACCACCGGCGCGGTGGTGTCGTCCACCGTCACGGTGAGCGTGGCGGTGCCCGTATTTCCCTCGGCGTCCGTCGCGGCGTAGACCACGTCATACACGCCGGCCGCCGGGGCGGCCTCGTTCAGGCCGTCGTAGTCCGATACCGTCGCCGCCGGCGCGCCGTCGCAGACGTCCGACGCCGTGGCGCCCGGAAGCGTCAGCGCCACGGCGCACTCGCCAGCGAGCACGGACACGCCGCCGTCTATCGCCACCACCGGAGCCGCCGTGTCCACCACGGAGACCGTGCGGGTCTCGCTGTCGGAATTGCCCCCGTTGTCCGTGAAGGTGTAGGTGACGAAGTAGTCGCCCACGGCGGTTCCGACGGCGCCGGAGATGTTCGTCACGGCGCCGGCGCCGAGAATGTTGTCGGTCCAGGCAGCCCCGGACTCCGTGTAGCTGTCCACGCCGCACTCGAGGGTGACCGTGGAGGACCCGTTGAGCGTCACGACCGGCGCGGTGGTGTCAATAGTGGTGGGCCCCCAGGTGACGGGGGCGGACCAGTTGCCCGCGCCGTCGCGCGTCCGCAGGCGGAAATACCAGGCACCGTCGGCCAGCGCCGCGCTGGTCACGGTGTGCGGGTCCGCCGAGTGGGCCAGGTCCACCGTGTCGTCCACGGCTGCGGCGGGATTCGTGGAGAACACGAAGGAGTAGCCGCTGACCCCCGTCGCGCCGTCCGACGCGCCGTTCCACCGCATGACGATCTGGCTGGCCGCCAGGGTGCCGCCGACAGTGTGCGAGGTGCTGGAAAGGGCGGGGTTGGAGGGCGCGACCGCGTCGGCCACGCTCAGCGCAAAGGCCTCGGTGTCCGTGCCCTGGGCGTTTGTGGCGGTCACGGTGATGGTGTAGGCCGAGGCGCTGTAGACGGGGGTCGGCCAGGAGATTTCCCCCGTGGAGGGGACGATGGTCATGCCCGCAGGCGCGCCCGAGAGGCCCCAGGTCACCCCGGTCCCGGCGTTCAGTATCATGGTCTTTGTGTAGGTGGCGGCGTTGGTGGCGCTTTCCGTGCTCACCATCGCGATCTCCGGCGGCGCGGCCGGCAGGAGGCCGACGTTCGTCACGACCACCGAGGACAGGTCCGCCTCGCCGTCGCCGAAGCGCAGCAGCAGGCCGTGGGGCAGGCCGGACCACGCGCCGTTGAACGGGGCGCCCTGCGCCGCGCCCAGGTCCACCACATAGCGGTTCGCGCCCGCGTTCGTGGCAATGCGGCCGGTGTACTGGCGCGCGTTGCCGGCGGCGGCAAACTCTTGTCCGTTCACGGCCCAGCCTGCGTAGAAGGTGAGCGTGCGGGGCGCGGTGGTGTTCGCGGCGACGTCCAGGTACAGGTACCGGTTCGCCGCGTCCACGACAAAGTCCTGGTTCAGCAGGGCCATGGGCTGCCCGCCCGTGGTCTGGGTGAGCGTGGCCGCGCCCCCGGCAAGGGCCACCTGGCTGCCCGCGTAGGGGGTGTGCTGCGCGGCCACCCACGCGCCGGTGCCGGCCATGGCGGGCCACTGCACCGCGGCGGAGGAGAAGTCGCCGGCCGTGCGCAGGGCGATGTGGTCGTAGACATAGGTCGCCGCGTTGGCCTCCGTACTGGGGTCAATGCGCACCTGGGTGATGGAGCCGTAGGCCCCGGCCCAGGCGTCGTAGTCCAGACCCGTGGTCATGTCCAGCACGATGGTCGCCGCGCCGTTGTTCGGGTAGTGCTGAAAGGGGTTGTAGACAAAGCCGTAACTCCCCCCGGTTCCGGGGAAGGAGAAGGTCTGCGAGGTGGCCGCTTCGCCCGAGGCGAACCCGGTGTGGTTCTGCCGGACATACAGGTACTTGAAGACGTACGGGTCAAAGGCCAGCGGATCCACCCCGAAGTGAGGGTCGCCGCCCGTGATGTTCATGCTGACGGCCCCGGCCGCCGTCACCTGGAAATTGGATGTCTGGTTCAGCGGGACCCAGCCGGAGGCATGCCCGGGGAAGCCGCCGGGCAAAATGTTAAACGGCCAGTCGGGATGGGGGTAGCTCTCCACGATGAAGGAATGAATCTTCACCGTGGCCGTGCCGCCGGGCGGGTCAAAACGGAACTGCCGGATGCTCCGGTTGGTCCAGAGGTCCGTCCCGTTCTTCGCCAAGTCCCCCAGTCGGCGGGGCACATGAATCTGGTACAGCGACCGCCCCGCCTGGACCCGGAAGAAGATGGAGTTCAACTCTGACGGGAGTGTCTCGTCCGTGCGGATGAAGAATATCTGGTAGTCCCCCGTCACAGAACTTTCCAGGTCCAGTTTGAGCCAGGCGTTGGCGCTGCCCACCAGCGGAGACGCGATGAAGTCCGGACTCTGCACGATGGGGTCGCCCCCGGCGCAGGTGAAGTTCAGGGAGCCCCCGGACACGCCGAAGCCGGTGATCTGCCCGCCATTCGTCCAGCCCTCAAAGTTTCCGGCCGTGTCAAATCCCCAGTTTTTCTGGGCCTGCGCCCCGACAGAAGCCAACATGACTGCGGTCGCGCACAACAGAACCTTTCTCATGGGACACCCTTTCCTGCGGGTTCTTGGGAATTTTTCCCGATAATGGCCAGTCAAGAAACACCCCCAAACACGGAAACTTGTCCACGTCTGGGTGAAGAAGCCCTGCAAACCTGCCTCAGCGTCAAATGGAGTATAGCACGAACCCGACTTAGTGGCAAACCCCGCAGGCTGATCTCCTGTATTCGAGAATAAAGAGATTTTACCGTTTTTTGGGGGGCATGGGCAGTGGGGGATTCATGGGATGCCGGGCGAAGGACGGTGCCTCTGGGCCGGAAAGGGGTGCGCCCACCCCGGCGCCCAGCGCCCGTTCTGGAACGAATTCCCCGCCTGGCGGCGGGATGCCGACGCGGCCTGAAAGGCTGCCTGAACTGTCCGCCTGCCGTTTCGGGGCGGACAGTCCCCTGCTTCCCAGGGGTCCCCCAACTCCCCTCCTGGCGGGAATCACCGCCACTCAAGGGGGGTTGTTGGCAGGGAGACCGCCTTGCACGGCGATCCGGGAAATCCGCCCGGACTTGCCAACGACAAGCCCGGGTGCATTACAATGGGCGCACATCTGCGCGATCGGGGGGCGGCCAGGGAAGGAACCACAGGTAAATCATGGATTTTGCCGCTGCTTTAAAACGGGACCGGGCGCTGGTATTGGACGGCGCCACGGGCACGATGGTCCAGGCGCTCGGCCTGGGCGACGCCGCGTTCGGCGGCCCCGACTACAAGATGCTCGTGGACCTGCTGAATTTCTCCCTGCCGCAGGCGATGCGGGACATCCATCTGGCGTTTTTCCGCGCCGGGGCGGACGCCGTGGAGACGAACACCTTCGGCGCGTCGGCCTTCCGGCTGGCGGAGTATGACTTTTCCGGGCTGGACCTGTCCCAGTGGGCGGCCAACCCGCACGGGGTGGACCCGCGCCGCCTGTCCCATGACGAGCTGGCCTACTGGCTGAGCCGCCGGGGCGCGGAAATCGCCGCCGAGGCCCGCGACCTGCACCGCCGGGACCCCGCCCACGACGGGCGGCCGCTCTTTGTTGTCGGCTCGATGGGGCCGTCCAACCGGGTCATCTCCAACACGCGGGCCACGCTGCGCCGCGCCACCTTTGACGAGGTGCGCGCCAACTTCCGCCGCCAGGCCCTGGGCCTGCTGGACGGCGGGGTGGACGCCTTCCTCCACGAGACCCAGCAGGACATTCTGGAGGTGAAGGCGGCGGTGATGGGCGGCTTTGACGCCATGGCGGAGCGCGGGCGCCGGGTGCCCGTGATGGCCCAGGTGACGGTGGACCAATTCGCCCGCATGCAGATCTTCCACACGCACATCCAGGCCGCCCTCACGACGGTGCAGGGCCTCGGCGTGGACGTCTTCGGCATCAACTGCTCCATCGGCCCGGACCTCATGGCCCCGGCGGTGGAGACCCTGTGCCGCTTCTCCCGCGTGCCCGTGTCGGTGCTGCCGAACGCCGGGCTGCCCGTCTCGGAGAACGGCCGCACGGTGTTCAAGTTCGCCCCGGACCGCTTCGCGGCGCTGCTCCGGGGTTTCGTGGCGGACCAGGGGGTCCGCGTGGTCGGCGGCTGCTGCGGCACCACGCCGGAGCACATCCGCGCCACCGTGGAGGCCCTGCGCGGCGTGGCCCCCCGCGGCCGCGTCCCCGAGCCCGGCCTGTATGTCTCCGGGCCGCAGAAGGCCGTGCTGCTGGACGGGTCCAAGTCCCTCATCCGCTTTGGCGAGCGGCTGAACATCCGTGGGTCGAAAAAGGTGCGCGACGCCGTGGAGAACGACACGGGCATCAACCACGACGTGCTGGAGGAGGTGGTCCGGGAGCAGGTGGAGGAGCTGGGCTGCGAGGTGGTGGACGTCTGCATGGACTCAAACCTCGTGGACACCGTGGCCGCCCTCAAAGAGGTGGTCCATGTGCAGACCACGGACTTCAAGGGGGCCATGTGCCTCGACTCGTTCCAAGTGGACGCCCTGGCCGAGGCGGTGAAGGTGTACCCCGGCCGCCCGGTCATCAACTCCATCTCCCTGGAGGAGGTGTCGCCGGGGCTGACCAAGGCCGACGCCGTGCTGGGGGCGACCGCCGCCCACGACCCGGTCTATGTGGCCCTCTGCACCGGCCCGAAGGGCCCCGCCGCCACGCGCGACGAGAAGCTCGACCTGGCGACGCAGATCCTGGAGCTGGTCCGCGAAAAATACGGCGTGGACCCGGAACGGGTTTTCGTGGACGTGAACGTCTTCCCCATCGGCTCGGAGTCGGAGCCAGGCATGAACTTCGCCGTGGAGACCCTGGAGGGCGTGCGCCTGCTCAAGGAGCGCTTCCCCCGGGCGGGCACCACGCTGGGCGTCGGCAACCTCACGAACGGCCTCGCCAAGAAGCCCCACATGCGCACCGTGCTCACCTCGGTCTTCCTGGACGAGGCGCGGAAACGCGGCCTGGACGCCGCCATCGTCAACCCGAACCACTACGTCTTCGTCGCCGACCTCGACCCGGCGCACTACGCCCTCGGCCTGCGCGTCGTGCTGGAGCACGACATGGACGCCTTCGCCGAGCTGGAGGAAATCGCCGAACAGCGCACGGGCGGCGCCGCGCCGCGCCGCAGCACCTACGACGACCTCCCCCTGGAGGAGGCGGTGGTCCAGAAGATCAAGGACGGCCACAAGGAGCGCGTCGCGGGCGAGGTGGAGGTCAAGGGCCGACGCTACGCCTACCAGGACCGCATCGTGGAGCAGGTGGCCGCCGCGATGGCGCGGCACGCGCCGCTGGATTTCATCAACGGCCACCTCATGCGCGCCATGCAGGACCTCGGCGACGGCTTCGGCCGGGGCGAGGTGTCGCTGCCGCACCTGCTGAAGTCCGCCGACGTCATGCGCCAGGCCATGGGCTTCCTCGAAGCCCACATGCGCGACGAGGCCGGCGTCGCCCCCGGCGGCGGGCGCGCCTTCAAGGGCACCGTCGTTGTCGGCACGGTCTACCAGGACGTCCACTCCATCGGCAAGGACCTGGCCCGCACCCTGCTGGAGAACTACGGGTACAAGGTGGTGGACCTCGGCACCATGACCCCGCTGCAGAGTTTCATTGACGCCGCGCGGGAGCACAAGGCCGATGCCATCGGCATGTCCGCCCTGCTGGTCCAGACCTCCAACCACATGATCACCGTGGCGAAGATGATGCGCGAGCAGGGACTCGACCTGCCCATTCTCATCGGCGGCGCGCCCGTCAGTGACCGCCACGCCGCCGCCGTCGCCCTCGCGGGGGACGAGGACCCCGAAACCATGCGCGGGGACGTGTTCTACTGCCGCACCGCCATGGACGGCGTTAACGTGATGAACGCCCTCATGGCCGCCACGCCGGAGGGGCGCGCGGAGATGGCCGCGAAGAACCGCGCCCGCCTCGCCCAGAGCCACCGCCTCGCGCG
The DNA here is from genome assembly GCA_012730045.1 of Candidatus Hydrogenedentota bacterium. Classification (NCBI taxonomy): domain Bacteria; kingdom Pseudomonadati; phylum Candidatus Hydrogenedentota; species Candidatus Hydrogenedentota bacterium. The sequence continues at coordinate 6,273 of JAAYBR010000088.1, forward strand.
CCAGCGTGCCGACCGGGAAGAGCACCTGTTCGCCACCCTGCCGCCGCGCGCGGTGGACGCCGCGAAGTACGACGCGGCCGCCGCGCCGCGCTTCCGCGCGCGCACGCTGGAAATCCCGCTGGCCGAATTCGCCCCCCGGGTGGACCGGCGCACGCTCTACTCCCTCAACTGGAAATTCGGCAGCACGGCCATGCGCGAGCGCAGCGGCCACACGGCCGAAGAACTCGACGCGCTGTTCGGGCGCTGGACCGCCCTCGCGGCGGAAAAGGGGTGGCTCCGCCCGCAGGGCGTCTACGGCCTCTTCCCCTGCCGCGCCGAGGGCGATGACGTCGTCGTCTGCGACCCCGAAGACCCGGCGCGCGAACTCGCCCGCCTCGCCTTCACCCGCGTCCTCGGCGCGGGCGGCGAGGACACCGTGTCCGGCGCGCAGTACTTCCCCGCCGCGCCCGACGGCGCGCCCGGCCTCATCGGCCTCCAGGTCACCTCCGGCGGACCCGACGCCGACCGTTTCGTCGAGGAGCTCAAGGCCGCGGGCGACAGCGAGGGCGCCCTCCTGCTCCAGGGCCTCTCCGACCGCGTCGCCGAGGACATGGCCGACGCCGTCCACGCCCAGCTCCGCGCCCTCGCGGGCGTCGGCGAAAAAGACGGCCAGCGCTGGTCCCCCGGCTACCCCGGCATGCGCGACCTCGCCCTGAATCGGGTGATCTACGACCTCCTCGGCGCGGGCGAAGCCCTCGGCATCCGCGTCACCGACACCGGCGAGTTCATCCCCACCGGCACCACCGCCGCCGCCGTCAGTTTTCACCCGGATGCCCGATACTCCTGATCGGGGGGGGGGCATGCCCCGGCGCGGGGAGGGGACTGAAGAGTATCTCCCGGACACCAGGACCGCGCAGGGCGAAGCCCCTTGGAGTGCGGTAGCTTGCTGCCGCCGTTCTTCGCGCGGGCTTGCCCGCGCGCGGGGCAGCGAATGCGCATCGCGACATGCCGAAGGAAGGGAAGCCGCCTATGTTCAGGACACGCAGAGGACAATGTTTCTGTTGGCGGGAGAGTCTGCGTTTGTCCTAAGATAAGCGAAGGGGGGTTGGGTTCTCAGAAACTTGGTCAAGGATTTGGAGAAGCACGAATGACGGCTGACAGAAAGAACGCCAAGACCCGCTCGCCTTTGAAGGGAAAGCCCCTCAGAAACCCCGGCCAGTCGTTGGACGAGGAGATTACACGCGTCTTGGACGAGGAAGTCTCCATCTGGATCGTTATGGGCGCCTTCGGCCTCTACCTCGCCGCCATTGAGTGGCTTCGATGGGCGACCGAGGGGGCTTTCCACCCAGTCCTTGTCTCTTTTGCATCGCTATGTTTTCTTGCCATCACGGCATACAAGGTGAGCCAGTCCCGAAAGAAGCTCCACAATCTGCGTCTGGGAAGGGATGGTGAACGTGCTGTTGGGCAATACCTGGACATGCTGCGCGAAAAGGGCTACCGCGTCTTCCATGACGTGATTGGGGAAGGGTTCAATGTTGACCATGTGATTGTGAGCCCTCATGGCGTATTCACGGTGGAGACCAAGACCTTCAGCAAACCCGTGGGAAAGGCGGCAACAGTAAGCCTTCGGGATGGGGAAGTGCTGATTGACGGGCTTACGATGGACCGAAATCCGGTGGAACAGGCGAAGGCACAGGCAAGATGGGTTAATCAGGTGCTGAGAGAAACCACCGGGAAGTCGTTCTCCGTTCGGCCTGTCATTGTGTTCCCGGGATGGTTCGTTGACCAAATGCCCAAGGGTGGATCATGTGATGTCTGGGTTCTGAACCCCAAAGCGCTTCCGACGTTCATTGAAAACGAACCCGTTGTGCTTGAGCAGCAGGACGTGATGTTGGCGACCTATCATCTCTGCCGTCACGTTCGGACAACGAACTGACTCCGAAACGTGATCGGGGATAGCGCGCAATCAGGAGAGTGAGTCAAGTTCCCTTTGGTCGCCTCCGGCTATGCACATTCTTCCCCTTCGGGGAAGTAGCACCCATCCCAAGAACGCGGCTACCGTAGGTCCTGAAACATCCCTATTTCCCCGCCTTCGGCAGCTCGAAGCAGGCGGCCTCCTGGGCGTTTCGGACGTAGAGTTTTCCTCCCGAGAGGAGGGGGTGGTTCCAGGTTTTGCCGGTGACGGCGTGGAAGCGGGCGATTTCGGCGGGTTCCTCCGGGGTGGCGGGGAGGAGGATGACGTCGCCGGACTCGGCGAGGACGAGGAGCATGTCCATGTCGGCGACGAGGAGGAGCTGGCCGTTGTAGCGCTCGCCCGCCCAGCGGCGCTTGCCGGTGGCGGGGTCCATGCAGGCGAGGCGGTCGCCGTCGAAGCCGTAGTAGAGGCCCTTGTGCAGGGCGCCGTCGTTGAAGTAGGGCCGGAACTGCTTGGACGACCAGGCCTCCTCGACCTTCCACGCGCCGTCGCTCAGGGAGATGGTGAGCCGCCGCGTGCCGGAGCTGCCGGTGCCGCCGAAGAAGACGCCGTTGCCGTCCACGACCACGGGCTGGGTGCAGCGCGGGTTGGTCTTGATGCCCCAGGCGTGGTCCCACAGGGGCGCGCCGGTTTCGGGGGTGAAGGTCTGGATGCCGTAGTCGCTGACCATGAGGATCTGCGTCACCCCGGCGACGACGGCCGCATGGGGCGAGGCGTAGCCGTCGGCGCGGTGGCCGGCCTGCCACACAATGTCCCCCGTGGCCCGGTTGTAGGCGTTGAGGTGCTTCCCCTCGGAGCCGCCGGAGAAGAACAGGACCAGGTCGCGGGACACGAGCGGCGACGCCGACATCCCGAAGGAGGGCTGGCCGGTGCCGGCGTCCTGGCGCAGGTCGCGCTGCCAGACCACGCCGCCCGTGGCGGCGTCGAGGCAGAGCACGGCGCCCGTGCAGCCGAGGGTGTGGATGCGGCCGTCGGCATAGGCGGGCGTGGCGCGCGGTCCGACGCCCATGCCGTCCTCGAACAGCGCCTCCACGCCGTGCTGCCACACGACGGCGCCGGTCTTCGCGTCGTAGCAGGTGACGCACTCGTGGGGGCCGCGCTGCTCCTGCGTGAACAGGTACCCGCCGACCTGGATGAAGGAGGACCACGCCGCGCCCACGGGCACGCGCCACAGCTCTTTCGGCGGCGAGGCGGCCCAGTCGGTGGAGAAGCTTTCCCCGGCCACGACAGCGTCGCGCGCGGGGCCGCGGAAGGCGGGCCAGTCGCCCGGCCCCGCCACGGGCGGCACCCCGGCGCGGCCCTGTTCCGTCACGAGGGCCAGCGCCCCCGCCTGCTCCGCCGTGGTGGCGTTCCAGCGCCACGAGGCCACGGGGGACAGCCCCGCGCTGATGCTGTCCACGCGCCGGGCGCAGAACCCGGCCGCGCAGGCAATGAGCAGGAGGGCCAGCGCCCACCGGCGCAGGGGCCACCGCAGCGGCCAGGTGGCCAGGAGGACCGCCGCCGTTCCGTAGGTCATCCACGGCAGCGCGGCGAGCAGGAGCAGGCCGCCCATGTCCACGCGGCTCTGGGACAACACGATGGCGCCCATCGCCGCCGCCGCGAGCACGGCCCCGGCCAGCCGGTCCCGCCAGGGGGTCCGGCTGAGCGTCACCCACCAGAGCAGGGCGAGGATGGCCGCCGCGCCCGGTGCAACGCCGAAACCGGCGGCGCTGTGGAGGTTCGTCGTGCCCCAGCGGGAGAACCCGAAGACCACCACGGCCTGCACGGCGCAGACAATGAAAAGCGGCCACACGCGGGGGCGCGTTTCCGGCGCGGGGGACAGCTCGGGCGTGTCGGTCATGGTCGCGGCTCCGTCGGCCAATGTCCGGCGCGGCCCGTCCGCCGCGCCCGGCCGCGCAAAGCATGGCATACCCGGTGTCCGCAGTCAACCCGGCGGGAACGGCCCGCAACGTAGACGCGGCATCCTGCCGCGTTCTTTGGGCCAACGAAAACCCCAGGAACGCGGCAGGATGCCGCGTCTACGTTTTCGGCCACACCGCAGACATGCCTTCATGGATGCGAGATGGACCGTGGAGGAACCGGCCTTTTCATTTTGTCCAATGTCCTGCATCCCTCCGGGATGCCGAATGTGCATTCAGCATGGATTCACAAGCCGCATTGCCCCTCAAGCGCCTTGATGGTCTGTCTTTATCCGGCGATCACGGCGGCCGCTTGCCCGGCCCCGGGGAGTTGTGTATCATGGCGTCACCCAACCAAGGAGGTCCGGCCATGTGCTGCCATTGCATCAACCGCAGGGAATTTCTGGGGGTGACCACGGCGATGACTCTGGCCGCGGCCATGGGCGCGTCGGCGAAGGGCGCCGCCGCGTGGTCCGACGGCTATTGGGACCCCACAAAGCCCCTGTACACCCAGGGCCGCACCCTTCGCGTGCAGCCGGTGCTCATGTACCGCGTGCCCGTGAAGCGCGAGATGACCTCCTACAAGTCCTGGGGCGGCGTCCAGAGCGACGAGGCGGCCGCCGAAGAGACCGCGCGCATCATGGAGGAGCTGAGCGGCCTTGCCGCCACCGGCGGATTCCCCATGGAGGTGCTGCCGGTCATCCGGGTGAAGACGAAGGAGGAGGCCGCCGCCATTGACCCGAAGGCGTCGGACGCCACCATCGTCTACCCCGCCACGGGCGGCGGCGAGACGCTGAACGCGTGCATCCCCGACCGGGGCGCGGTGATCTTCGCGCGGCACAAATCCGGCCCGGTCTACTACTGGTACGAGGCCCTCAGCACGAAGTACCTGGCGTCGGACAAGGACGCGGAAAAGACGGAAAAGCGCGCGTCGGTCCAGGACGTGGTCATTGACGATCTGGAGGAGCTGCGGTGGCGCCTGCGCGCCCTCTACGCCGTCCACAACTTCCTCGGCTGCCGCATTGTCGCCCTGGGCGGCCCGGCGGGCAAGTACGCCGGCGAGGCCCCGGAGGTCGCGCGCGACAAGTGGGGCATGGACCTCGTGGACTATTCCTATGACGACCTGTCCAAGCGGATCAACTCCGCCCTCGCGGATCCGGCGGCCGTCGCCCTGGCCGAGAAGTGGACCGACACCTTCCTCGCCCTGCCCGGCACGACCCTGGAGACGGAGCGCACCTTCGTTGTGAACGCCTTCCTGCTCTACGCCCTGTTCAAGGACATCCTGGCGGAGCACGACGCCAGCGTCTTCACCATCAAGGAGTGCATGAGCACCATCCTGCCCATGTCGAAGACCACCGCGTGCCTCTCCCTCGGCCTGATGAACGACGAGGGCCTCACGGCCTTCTGCGAGTCCGACTTCGTCGTCGTGCCCGCCGGCGTGCTCCTGCGCTACCTCTCCGGGCGCCCCGTGTTCATGCACAACTCCACCTTCCCCCACGACGGGGTGGTCACCTGCGCCCACTGCGCCTCGCCCCGCCGCCTCGACGGCGACACCTACGAGCCGACGCGCATCCTCACGCACTACGAGTCCGACTTCGGCGCGGCCCCCAAGGTGGACATGCCCGTCGGCCAGCTTGTCAGCTTCATTGACCCCGAATACGCCACGGGCCGCTGGGTCGGCCTCAAGGGCGAGGTGGTGGACAACCCCTTCCTCGAAATCTGCCGCAGCCAGCAGGACGTCCGCGTCCACGGCGACTGGAAGAAGCTCCTCCACGAGGTCCGCGACTCGCACTGGATGATGGCCTACGGCGACCACCTCCGCGAGGTCGGCTACGCCGCCGCAAAAATCGGCGTCACCTGGGACAACATCTCCGAGGCGTAGGCGGGGATCACGCGAAGTCGGGGCGGACGAAGTCGGTGCCGAGGACCGTGTCCAGCATGCCGAACTTCTCGTGGCGGAACTGCTCGGCGCATTCCAGGCCGGCCTCCGCGCCCACGCGCGCGCAGTGCTGGCGGATGCCCATCTCGACCAGGGGCCGGTGCGCGCCCTCCTCCAGGTTCTCCAGCATGGGCAGGTCCACGCCCAGCGCGCGGGCCTCGAGGACCAGGGCGTCCACCGTCAGCACCATCTGGCAGTCGTGCGCCAGCAGCGCCGCCACCTTCAGGTCCATCACCGCCGAAATGTCCACAAAGGTATGGGCGTTCAGCGGCGATTTGGCGAACCAGTAGGCCTCGGTGGGCATGTGGGGCGGCGCGGCGTGCTCCGGATGGAACAGCGGGTTCGATGCGAAGGCCGCAGCCTCCAGCGTGGCCATCGCCGCGGCCCGGTGGTCCGGGTGGTCCTCATAGGGGGCGAAGGGGTCCCAGCCCATCACGATGTCGGCGCGCACCTCGCGGATCATGGCCATGATCTTCCCGCGCAGCTCCCCCGGCGGCACCCGGTCCAGTTCGCCGTCCCGGTAGCCCTCCAGGCGCACCTCCTCCAGCCCGAGGATGCGGCCCGCCTCCCGCGCCTCCGCCGCCGACACCTCCACCAGCTCCGGCCCCGAGAGGCGGTACGAGCCCCGCGAGTTGTCCGTCAGGATGTACTCATAAACGGGGTAGCCGAAGTCCCGGATGAACCGGGCGACGGTCCCCGCCGCCATGAACTCCATGTCGTCCGCATGCGCGGCGACCACCAGCACCGTCTTCTTCCGCCGCTCTTCCGCCATGTCGTCTCTCCCGAAACCGCGCCCCGCGCGCGGTATGATCCCAAGATAGCACGTTTGCCCAGGCGCAGCAAGATGCGCGAAGCGCCTTGGAGTGCGGTGGCTTGCCGCCGCCTTTCTTCGCGCGGGCTTGCCCGCGCGCGGGTAAAGACCGGGGGCATCCCTTTGTCCCGAGTCCGTCGGGGCGGCCCGGTCTGAAAGGCGCAAGCAAGCTTGCGCACTCCAAGGCGCACTCCGTGCGCGTTCAGGCCCATGGGGGTCCCGCGCCCCCCGGCCTTAAACGACACGCGCCGCGCGCGGGGCTTCCCCGGGGGGCGCCCCGCGCGCGGCATGACCCCAAGATAACACGTTTGCCCAGGCACAGCAAGATGCGCGAAGCGCCTTGGAGTGCGGCAGCTTGCTGCCGCCTTTCTTCGCGCGGGCTTGCCCGCGCGCGGGGTGTTTCAAAAGACCGGGGGCATCGCTTTGTCCTGAGTCCATCGGGGCGTCCCGGTCTGAAAGGCGCAAGCAAGCTTGCGCACTCCAAGGCGCACTCCGTGCGCGTTCAGGCCCCTGGGCATCCCCGCGTTCCGGCCTTAAACGACACGCGCCGCGCGCGGGGCTTCCCCGGGGGGCGCCCCGCGCGCGGCGCGGTGATCAGCCTCAGTAAGGATCAACGCCCGTGATCATCCAGACGCCCTTCTCCTTGGCGCCCGTGAACGTGAGGGTCAGGGACCCGAAGGGGCCCGACACGTCCACCGTGTCCACCACCGCCGTGTCGCCCGTGACCGTCGTCTCGGAGTCCGTCAGGCTCACTTCCAGGCCGTCCAGGAAGCCCATGCCGTCGGCGTTCTCCAGGTAGGACAGCAGGTCCTCCTTGTTGCCGATGACCCCGCTGTCAAACTCCCCGGAAACAAAAGTCTCGAACTTCTTAAAATCCTTCGCCTTCACCGCCGCGATCCCGTCCTCCACCCGCTGCGAGATCTGTTCCGCATCCGTCATCCCCTTCGCGCCCGTGGCGCACCCCGCCATTCCCAGCGCCGCCAGCACCATGACACACACCGAAACCGCAACAAACCGCTTCATTTTCCGTCCTTTCCTGTTGTTCGTCCTGCCAGCACGCGCCCCCGCCGGAAATCCATGCCCCGGCGCCGTCTGTTGACCCGCCCCGGGGCCGGGGGGTTTCACCCCCCTCCAGAAAATCTAAGCATTCTGCGTTTTGTTCTTGACATCGTGGCTCCGGTCGCCGTATTCTTTTGCCGCCGTGCGCGGGGGCGCGGGGTGCGTCCTCCGGCGCGCGGCGGTCAAGGGCTGGCTGTTTCCGCCGTCGTGGGATGGCGGGGTGTGTCTTCATGTTTAGCGGAAAGGAGAAAACCATGTCGAGGAAAACGCTGTGTCTTCTGGGCCTGGCGCTGGTGTGCGCGGCCACGCCCGCGCTCGCGGAACTCAACCAGGTGGAGGTGGGCGGCTCGCTGCGCCTGCGCTTCAACTACATCAGCAACCAGCTCGCGGTGCCGTCGCCGACGGTGCAGCACGGGCCGCTGGCGACGCTGGGCCGCCCGATCGGCGGACCTTTCGGCCCGGCCGTGGCGAGCATCATGGACTGGGACGACGCGGGCCCGGACTATTCGGCGGTGGAGCAGCGGACGCGCCTGCACGTGAAGGCGACCTTCACGGAGGACGTGAGCGCGTTCGTCGAGTTTGACTCGTATGACGTGTGGGGCGAGGATTTCCGCTCGAACTACCTGACGGGCGCGGACGCGCGCGACGGGGACAACGCGGCGGACATCAACCTGTACCAGGCGTATGTGGACGTGAAGGGGATGTGGGGCACGCCGCTGAGCCTGCGCGTCGGCCGCCAGGAGCTGGCCTTCGGCAGCCAGTGGCTCGTGGGCCCGCGCGACTTCGCGTTCCTCTACACCGGCCTGTCCTTTGACGCCCTGCGCCTGACCTACGCGGGCGAGTCCTTCACCGTGGACGCGTGGGCGTCCAAGCTGGCGGAGAACCTGGGCTCCTTCGGCCAGGACGACGTGGACTTCTACGGCGTCTACGCCTCCTGCACGGCGGTGGAGAACCACACCTTCGACGTGTACTGGATGCTGCTCAACGACGACACGATGGGCTCCGCGGACACGCTGCTGAACACCGCCGGCGTGCGCGGCGCGGGCCGCATGGGCACCTTCGACTACGACGCCGAGGTGGCCTACCAGTTCGGGTCGGCGGACGCCTACGGCCTCATGGCCGGCGACACGGACGCGGACTTTGACAACTGGGGCGCCAAGCTGGACCTGGGCTACGCCTTCGACTGCGGGTGGACCCCGCGGGTGTTCGTGTCGGGCCGCTACTACGGCGGCGAGGACAACCGCCAGTTCGGCTCCGACGACGCGAGCGTGAACTTCAACCGCCTCTTCTCCAACGAGATCATGACGGGCTTCATTGACCTGTTCAACGACCTGTCCAACGCGTGGACCGGCCGCGTCGGCGTCATGTGCGCGCCCATGCCCAAGATCCGCACGATCCTCGCCGTCAGCTACTACGAGACCCTCAACGCCTTTGACCGGCCCGGGTTCCTGTGGTGGACCGACAGCGGCGACACGGACCTCGGCTGGGAGGTCACCCTCTTCAACGAGTACCAGTACAGCGAGGACCTTGTGTTCGAGTTCGGCTGGACCCACCTGTTCGCGGGCGACGGCCTCGCCGAGAGCAACTTCTCCGCCTGGAACGGCACCATCTCCCTGGGCGGCTCCGACGACGACGACGCGGACTACGCGTTCGCCGGCTGCCGCATCTCCTTCTAACCCCGTCTGAATCCCGCGCCCCGCGGCCCCGGAAACGGGCCGCGGGGCGCTCTTCTTTTGGGGGGGGGAGGGATACGGCCCGGGGCGGCCGCCTCGCACTGACCGCTGAAATCAACGTCATCGCGAACAGGACATCCCCCGGGATTTTCGGGTAAAGGCTTTTCCTATGACGAGTCGCAGGCAAAGAGGTCCATCTGTCTGGGGGCGTTTCCCGGGCCCGGGGCCACAGGTTTTCCCGGATGTCCGGCGAAGAGGGCCCGCAGGCCGTCCGCGGGGGCGTGGTACTTGAAGTCGGGGATGCCGAAGGGCCTTTTGGCGGCGCGCTCCACGAAGCCGGCCATCACGCGCAGGCGGCGGAGGTGGTCCCGCTCCCTGAATGCCCGGACGCGCGCCGTCCCTCAGCGGGCGGCTTTGGCCTGGTCCATGACCCAGCGGGTGAGAAGGCGGACGCCGAATCCGGTGGCGTATTTGGGGCTCAGGTGGGGGATGTGCTTCACGCCGTAGGCGACACCCGCGATGTCGAGGTGCGCCCAGGGGGTGCCGCCGACGAACTCCTTGATGAAGGCCGCGCCGGTGATCGTGCCCGCGTCGCGGCCGGGGCTGATGTTGCACAGGTCGGCGTGGTCGCCCTTGATGAGGTCGCAGTACTCGTCCCACAGGGGCAGGGGCCACAGGCGGTCGCCCGTCTCCTCGCCCGCGCCCACGAGGGACTGCACGACCTCGTCGTCGTTGCCCAGCACGCCGGCGGCGTAGTGGCCCAGGGCCACGACGCACGCGCCGGTCAGCGTGGCGAGGTCCACGACCACGTCGGGGGCGTGCTTCTCGACGGCGTAGGCGATGGCGTCGGCAAGGATGAGGCGGCCCTCGGCGTCCGTGTTGCGCACCTCGACGGTCTTGCCGTTGTACGCGCGGACGATGTCGCCGGGGGTCTGGGCGCGCGCGCCGGTCTTGTTCTCCACGGCGGGGACCACGGCGACGAGGTTGACGCGCGGGCCGAGGTGGGCGAGGGTCATCATGGCGCAGAGCACGGCGGCGGCGCCGCACATGTCGTACTTCATCTCGTGCATGCCCTGGGCGGGCTTGATGCTGACGCCGCCCGCGTCGAAGCAGACGCCCTTGCCGACGAGCATGATGGTCTTCTTCGCCCGCGCGTGGCGGTACTCCATCATCACGAGCCGGGGCTCCTCGGCGGCGCCCTTGGCCACGCCGAGCAGCGCGTTCATGCCGAGCTCCGCCATCTCGCGCGGGCCGAGGACCGTGCAGGACATGCCGCTCTCCCGCGCGACGCCCCGGGCAAACTCGGCCAGGGCGGACGGCGTGAGGTCGTTGGACGCCGTGTCGGCGAGCTGGCGCGCGCCGTTCACGCCCATGGCGATGAGCGCGGCCCGGTGCGCGTCGCGGGCGGCGCGTTCGGGGTGCGCGGCGTCGGGCACGATCAGCGTCACCGCCTCCACGGCGCCGCCGTTCTCCGGGTCGCCCTTCTTGTACACGTCGAAGCGGTACTGTGCGAGGACCAGGCCCTCGACAAAGGCGTCGGCGAGGGCCCCGGTGAGCTGGGTGGCGTCGAGGAACACATGGCGGACCCGGTGCTGCGACAGGGGCCCGGCGGCGGTGCCCGCGGCGCGGCGCGCGCCCTCGGCGGAGAACTTCGCCCGGGGCCCGACGCCCACGGCCAGCACGGCCTGCGCGCGGTCGCGCGGCGTGGGCAGGCACTGGCACTGCCCGGTCTTTCCGGTGAACACGCCCTTGGCCGACAGCGCGCAGAGCGCGGCGGCCGCGGTCTTGCCGACGGGGAGCCCGGCGGGGTCGTCGCCCTCGAAGAGGGGCGCCACGAGGCAGGTGTCCTTCTTGCCGCCCTTGTAGGCTTCGGCGTGGATGGCGTCAATCTTCATGGGTCGTCTCCTGTGGGGTTTCCGCCGCCGTTTCCGGCGCGGGTTCCGGTTCCGCGAGCAGCCAGTGCCCCTGGTGCCCCGTGACGCGCACGCGCACGAGGTCGCCGGGCCGCGCGCCGCCGGGGAAGGTGACGGCGCGCCACCCGCCGGTGCGGCCGTTGACCCAGCCGCGCCGGCGGGGGTGCGGGCCGTCCACGAGCGCGGTCTGGACCGTGCCCGCGAGGGCCTGCTGCCGCTCCGCGTTGATCGTCTCCTGAAGGGCTATAACACGCGCGAGCCGCGATTCCTTCGCGGCGCGCGGCACGTCGTCGGGCAGGGCCGCGGCCTCCGTGCCGGGGCGCGGCGAGTACTTGAACGGGAATACCTGCGAGAAGCGCACGGCGCGCAGGCAGTCGAGGGTCCGCTCGAAGTCCTCCTCCGTTTCGCCGGGAAAGCCGACGATGAGGTCCGTGCTGATTTCCACCTCCGGCACCGCCGCCTGCAAATAGGCCACCTTCTCCAGATACTCCGCCAGCGTGTGGCGGCGGCGCATGGCCTTCAGGATGCGGTCCGACCCCGCCTGGAACGGCAGGTGGACCTGGTTGCAGACCACGGGCTCGGCGGCCATGAGGTCCGACAGGGCGTTGTTCCAGTCCTTGGGGTGCGGCGACGTGAAGCGCAGCCGCGCCAACCCCTCCACGCGGCACATGTCGCGGAGCAGCTCGTAAAACCCGTAGTCCGGCGACACGCGGTAGGAGTTCACGTTCTGGCCGAGCAGCCATATTTCGCGCGCGCCGCGGGCCACCATGCCCCGCGCCTCGCGCAGGATGTTCTCGGGGTCGCGCGAGACCTCGCGGCCCCGCGTGTGCGGCACGATGCAGAAGCTGCACAGGTTGTTGCAGCCCTTCGTGATGGCGATGTACGCCCGGATCCCCTCCACATGCCCGCGCTCCACCCACTCCTCCGGCACGAAGTTCTGCACCCGCCCCTCCCGCTCAGCCCAGTGGATGTCGCACACCCGCTTTCCCCCGGCCACCTCCGCCAGCATCTCGCCCAAACGGAACAGGTTGTCCGGGCCGAAGACGAGGTCCACGCAGCGCTCGCGCTGGAGGATTTTCTCGCCCTCCTGCTGGGCCACGCACCCCGCCACCGCGACGACCATGTCCGGCCGCGCCTCTTTCAGCGGGCGTAGCGTGCCCAGAAAGCTGTACACCTTGTTTTCCGGGTTGTGGCGCACCGAGCAGGTGTTGACGATGACCAGCGATGCCTCGTCCGGCGTCGTCGCCGGGGCATAGCCCAGCTCCGCGAGCTGGTCCAGCATCCGCTGGCTGTCATGCTCGTTCATCTGGCACCCGAAGGTCTTAATGTGGACGCTTTTCGGCATGGCGGGGTTCCGTGTCCGCGGGAAGAATGAGGGGACAGTATAGCAACGCGCGCCAACGCCCGGCCAGCGCGGACCGCGAAGCGTGGTGGCGGCGGATTCAAGCGCGAAACGCAACACGGGCAGAAAAGGAGAGGAGACATTGCGGTTCCGTTCGGTAGAATGAGTTGTTCCGCAACCATCACCGAAGGAGTCCGCAATGTCCCCGTGCCATTTTAC
>JAAYBR010000089.1 GCA_012730045.1 Candidatus Hydrogenedentota bacterium
TCCACGCATGTAGGGGCGCCGCTTGCCGCGCCCCTGCAAGAGGTTTACCCTGTGTTTCCGCGTGTGCCCAAGGCATGGTCAGGTAGGGGCGCCGCTTGCCGCGCCCCTGCAAGAGGTTTACCCTGTGTTTCCGCGTGTGCCCAAGGCATGGGCAGGTAGGGGCGCCGCTTGCCGCGCCCTCTTCTTTCGCGGCAGGACCCACGGGCGTTCAGTTCATGACTGTGCGAGTTTCCCCGTCCTTTCCGGCGGTTCGGGTCATGGGACGGCGTGTTGCGCCGCCGCCGCGGAACGATTATGATGAACGGCCACGGGTTTCGCGGCGGCAACACAGCGAGGGCGCGTCATGACGGCGATCATGCTGGCGGCGGTTTGTCTCGGGGCGGGTGCGGGCTTTCCCGCGGGGACCCCGATCCCCTTCACCGACGGTTCCGGCCCCCTTTTCTCCTACATGCCCGGCCCCGCGCCGTCGCGCTCGTATGTCCCCGAGCTGTTCACGCCGTCCGGCGTGAACGTGGTGCGCGACAATGTGGAGGACCACATCCACCACCACGGCCTGATGATGGCCTTCATGGTGGACGGCACGGACTTCTGGGCCGAGACCCCGGAGTGCGGGCGGCAGGTCCGCGTCTCCCTGGAGAAAAGCGCCGACGGGCTGGTCGAAACCCTCGACTGGACCGCCCCCGGCGGGGACGTGCTGCTGAAGGAGACCCGCACCCTCCGCGCGTCGCGGCGTGACGGATTCACCCTGCTCGACTGGACCTCGGAGTTCTCCCTGCCCGCGGGGCGGGAGAAGGCGGTCCTCTCGGGGTCGCACTATTTCGGCCTGGGCGTGCGCTTCATTAAAGAGATGGACACGCAGGGCCCCTTCTTCAACGAATCCGGCAGGGACGGCGAGCTGATCCGCGGCGACGAGCGCAACACGCGCGCCGACTGGTGCGCCTACCCGGCGGAGATCAAGGGGAAACCCGTGACGGCCGCCATGTTCGACCATCCGGACAACTTCCGCCCCGCCACCTGGTTCACCATGTCCCAGGGCTTCGCCTACCTCTCCGCCACGGTCAACGTCTGGCGCGACCCCCTGACCCTTTCCAAGGACGCGCCGCTGAAGCTGCGCTACGCCGTCGCGCTGTGGGACGGCAAGACCCCGCCGGAGGCCGTGGCCGCCGCGTGGGACGGCTGGACAAAATAAGGGCCGCCCCCCGCGGCCGGACGACACAGGCAACGCAACCCAGGAGATTTCCGCGATGAACCCCGTCCAAGGCAGTGAACCCACCCGCAGGGCCTTCCTCCAGCACGCGACCCTGGCAGCGGCGGCGGCCGCCGCCCTGCCCGCGCGCGCCCACGCGAAGACCAAGGCCAACGAGACGCTCGGCATCGGCCTGATCGGCTGCGGCGGCCGTTCGGGCGCCCACGCGGCCTCCTACGACTACGTCAAGAAGCAGGGCGTGAACGTGCGCATCGTCGCGGTGTGCGACACCTACCGCCCCCGCCTGGAGCGCATGGGCAAGAAGTACGGCGCGAAAATGTACATGGACCACCGCGAGCTGCTGGCAGACCCCGACGTGGACGCCGTGAGCATCGCCACGCCGGACCACCTGCACGGCTACCAGGCCATTGACGCGATGAAGGCGGGCAAGGGCGTGTACTGCGAGAAGCCCGTCACGCACTGGCGCCAGTTCGAGCTGACGAAGGAGCTGGCCCGCGTCGCGAAGGAGACCGGCTGCGTCTTCCAGCTCGGCTCCCAGGGCATGTCCGACCCCGCCTGGGCCAAGATGCGCGAGCTGGTCCAGCAGGGGCTCATCGGCCAGCCGATCCACGCCGAGTGCGGCTATTTCCGCGTGGGCGACTGGGGCGAGCGCGGCATGCCCATTGACGACGAGAACGCGCAGCCCGGCCCCGACCTCAACTGGGAGGCTTTCCTGGGCGACGCGCCGAAGCGGCCCTTCGACGTCAGCCGCTATTTCCGCTGGCGCATGTACGAGGACTACTCCGGCGGCCCCGTCACGGACCTCTTCCCCCACTCCTTCACCCCCGTGGCCAGCATCCTCTCCCTCGGCATGCCCAAGCGCGTGGTGGCCGTCGGCGGCAAATACCGCTACAGCGACCGCGAGATCCCCGACACCTACAACACCCTGGTCGAGTACGCCGACGGGCTCGTGGTGGCGATCCTGGGCACCCAGGGCAACAACTACCAGTCCACCGGCGACCGCGGCGCGGGCGGCCGCATCCCCGTGATCCGCGGGTGGGACGGCACCCTCACGGTGAAGGACAACGACATCCTGTTCATCCCCGCCGAGGGCGCGAAGAAGGACCCGCAGACCATCCCCGCGGGCGGCAACGAGGACACGCAGCGGTACTTCATGGACTTCGTCCAGCACTGCATCGCCAAGGACCCCAACACCGCCAGCGGCCCCGAGATGGCCCTGCACGTGCAGACGGCGCTCCAGATGGGCGCCATGGCCCAGCGCGAGGGCGTGGCCGTGGACTTCAACCCCTACACCCAGACCTTCGCCCCCGCGTAACCCCCCGGAAACCCAAAAACGCGCCGGGCGACGTCCGCCCGGCGCGTTTCGTTTTGGGTGTCACACGGCGAGGGCGGTCTGCACGGCCCAGCCCGCACCCAGCGACAGCGCCCAGGCCCAGGCCAGCCACGGGGGAAGCGCGGGCGGACGCCGCCGCACGGCGTCCCGCAGCACCAGCGCCAGCGAAACCGCCAGAAGGGCCAGATAACCCAGCGTCAGCGGATTCTGGAACAGCGACCCCGGCACATCCCCCCGCGCGAGAAGCAGCAGGCTCCTCGTCATGCCCGTGGTCGGGCAGGGCCACCCCGTCGCATACAGGAAGATGGACGGGGGGATTTCGCCGCGGGCCAGCCACGCCGCGTTCCAAACGAGATATCCCGCCAGCGCGGACAGCCCCAGGGCCTTGCTGAAAAGCCTCAGCCGATCTTGCATCCGCAGGAGGCGCATTTCCGGATTTCGTCCTTGCAGCCGTCAATCACAAAGGGCAGCCAGCAAATGGGCAGGCAGAAAAGAATGAGCACAACGAAAAGGACCCACCCCCCCGCGGACAGTTTCTTCGCGACAACCGGCGGCCCCTCATGGCTGCAAAACGGACACTTGATCTCCATGCGCAAATTCCTTTCCCCTTGCGGGCTGTTCCGCGCGTGCCCGGCCATCCCCTTACAGACAACGCGGGGCTCCGCCGGACCAGAATAGCAAAAGGGCCATTCCGGTTCAATGCGCGAACTGCAAGACCGGGACGGCCCGCCTCCAGAGCCCCCCCTTTTCTTGCCTTCCCTCTTTCGCGGAATTGACGTCCGCCGTGCCCGGCGGGTAGTGTGGTGGCCAACCTACCCGAGGAGGCCCCGTGATGCGCGCTGCCGGACTGCTTGCCCTGATGGTTGTGTCCAGTTCGCTTGCGGCGTTCGCCGCGACGGTGCCGGAGCTGCCGCCGCTGGCGCGGGAGCCCGCCGTCGGCGACACAGACTGGCTCGTCGCCCGGCCGGCGGCGAAGGCGGCGGTCTATGCCGCGCCCGACGGCGGCATCGCCCTGTCGAACGGCCTGATCCGCCGGACCTTCCGCCTGTCGCCGAACGCGGCCACGGTGGGGCTGGACAACCTGGCCACGGGCGAGCCGCACCTGCGCGGGGTGAAGCCGGAGGCGGTGGTCACGGTGAACGGGATCCGCATCGAGGTGGGCGGCCTGAAGGGCCAGCCGAACCACGCCTTCCTGCGCGCGGACTGGCTGGAAACCCTCACGGCGGCCCCGGAGGCCATGCGCTTCACGGGCTTCTCCACCGGCCCGGCGGAGGAGCGCTTCGCGTGGAAACGGGTCCGCCGCGCCGCGCCGGACGCGGTCTGGCCGCCGCCGGGGGTCCATCTCGCCATGGACTACGCGATGCCCGACGGCGCGCCCGCGGAACTCGCCGGGCTCCGGGTGACGGTCCACTACGAGATGTACGACGGCCTCCCCCTGTATTCGAAGTGGATCACCGTGGTGAACGGCGGCCAGGCCGCGGTGACGCTGGACGCGTTCACGAGCGAGCTGCTCGCGGCGGTGGAGTACAGCTCCGATGTCGAGGACCGCGCGGGGGCGGCGCGGCCGCCGAACCTGCACGTGGAGACGGACTACGCCTTCCTCGCCATGAGCCCCCTGAACGCCGGCCGCCACGCCTACCGCTGGGTGCCCGACCCGGACTACGGGACGCAGGTGAACTACGAGAAGAAGAACCCCTGCCTGCTGGAGGTGGGGCCGGACCTCGGCCCCGCGGCGGTGATCCCCCCGGGCGACACCTTCGCGTCGTTCCGCGCGTTTGTCCTGCCCTACGACGGGTACGACCGCGAGCGCAACGGCCTCGCCCTGCGCCGCATGTACCGCGCCATCGCGCCGTGGTGCACCGAGAACCCGCTCATGCTCCATGTCCGCCATTCGGACCCCAAGACGGTCCTCAACGCCATAGACCAGTGCGCGGAAACGGGCTTCGAGATGGTCATCCTCTCCTTCGGCAGCGGTTTCGACATCGAGAACGAGAAGGAGGGCTACCGCAAGCGCCTGCGCCAGTACGCGGACCACGCGAAGGAAAAGGGCGTCGAGATCGGCGGCTACTCCCTCCTCGCCTCGCGGTCCATTGACGCGAAAAACGACGTGGTCTCCCCGGAGGGCGAAGCGCCCGCCTTCGGAAACTCGCCCTGCCTCCTGAGCGGGTGGGGCCTGGAATACTTCGGCAAACTGCGCCGCTTCTACGAGACCAGCGGGTTCACCCTGCTGGAGCACGACGGGTCCTACCCCGGCGACGCGTGCGCGAGCGCGGAGCACCCCGGCCACCGGGGGCTGGCCGACTCGCGCTGGGCCCAGTGGCGGCTCATCACGGACTTCTACCACTGGTGCCGCGGCGGCGGCGTCTTCCTCAACGTCCCCGACTGGTACTTCCTCAGCGGGTCGAACAAGACGGGCATGGGCTACCGCGAGACCAACTGGAGCCTGCCGCGCGACCAGCAGGTCATCCACACGCGGCAGAACATCTACGACGGCACCTGGGAAAAGGCGCCGAGCATGGGGTGGATGTTCGTGCCCCTGACCGAGTACCACGGCGGCGGCGCGGCGGCGACCATAGAGCCCCTCGATGCGCACCTGGACCACTACGAGCGCATGCTGGTGGGCAACCTCGCCTTCGGCGCGCAGGCCTGCTACCGCGGCCCGGAACTCTACGACACCCCCCGCGTCCGCGACATGGTCGCCAAATGGGTCGCGTGGTACAAGACCCACCGCGACATCCTCGAGAGCGACCTTATCCACGGCCGCCGCGCCGACGGCCGCGACGTGGACTGGATGCTCCACGTGAACCCCGCGCTCAAGACCAAAGCCATGCTCGTCGCCTTCAACCCCCTCGACACCCCCGTCGAGCGCGAGCTGAAGGTGAATCTCTACTATTCCGGCCTCACCGAAAACACCACCGTGACGGACCCCGACGGAAAAACCGAAACCCTGCCCCTCGCGCGGGAGTACACCGTCCGCGTCCGCGTGACCCTCCCGCCCCGGGGCTTCACCTGGCGCGCCTTCGAGTAGGCGCGCCCCAGGTCGTCGGACAAGACGCTGTGAGAGCCGAAGCCAGGGCGAGAACGAGGTTGCTTCAGGCGCTCCGCTCCTTCGCAATGACGCGGAAATGCGTGTCTTTGCGGGCCTCAGACCGCTGAAAGCGTAGACGCGGCATCTTGCCGCGTTCTTGGGGTTTTCGTTGGCCCAAAGAACGCGGCAAGATGCCGCGTCTACTTTGCAGGCGTTCTCGCCAACCCACTTCATTAACAGCGAAGCGAAGCCATCTCGTTCCCGCCAAAACCCCGGCGCGCGCCGCACTTGCCGGAGCGGCCCCCGTTGGTTTAGGCTGGAAGTTGTCCGTCCCCGCGGCGCGGGCATGTGGGCCCGCCGGAGGACAGCGCGTCATTTCAACCGAGAGGGACTCTGGTCTATGGACAGCAAGGCGTCGAAGGGCATTTCCCGCAGGAGCTTCGTGAAGGGGGCGGTCATGGCGGCCGCGGCCCCGTACATCATCCCGGCGTCGGCGCTGGGCGCGGGCGGCAGGGCCGCCGCCGGCGAGCGGCTGGTCATCGGGCTCGTGGGCTGCGGCGGGCAGGGCCGCGGCGACATGGGCGGCGCGCTGGGGCAGAAGGACACTCAGGTGGTCGCGGTGTGCGATGTGAACACGCAGAACCTGGCCAAGGCCAAGGAGATGGTGGACGACACCTACGAGAACACGGACTGCGCCACCTACAGGGACTTCCGCGAGCTGATCGCCCGCCCGGACCTGGACGCGGTGATCATCGGCACGCCGGACCACTGGCACGCCCTGGTTTCCATCGCGGCGGCCAAGGCCAAGAAGGCGATCTACTGCGAAAAGCCGCTGACCTGGTCGCTGGGCGAGGGCAGCGCCGTGGTGAAGGCCGTGAGGGAGAACAAGGTCGTCTTCCAGACGGGGAGCATGCAGCGGTCGGGGCGGGAGTTCAAGCTCGCCTGCGAGCTGGTGCGCAACGGCTATCTCGGGAAGATCACGCACATCACCGTGGGCCTGCCCGACGGAAGCGACGCCAAGTGGGTGGACGAGTACCCCGCCCCGCCGGAATATCTGGACTACGACTTCTACGTCGGCCCGGCGGAGTGGGTCGCCTACCATCCCGACCGCCTCGACTGGAACTGGCGCTGGTGGATGGGCTTCGGCGGCAGCCAGATGATGGACTGGATCGGCCACCACGGCGACATCGCCCACATGGCCATGGGCTGGGACGAGACGGGCCCCGAGGAGATCACGCCCGTCATGTGCGCCATGCCCGAGGGCCGGAACAACCTCTACAACGCCTGGGGCAAGTACCTCTTCGAGTGCAAGTACGCGGGCGGCGTCACCATGACCGTCGGCAGCATGAGCGAGATGCCCGCCGCCTTCAAGAAGTGCGGCGACACTGGCACCCAGTTCTTCAACAGGCAGGGCGACTGGATCTACGTCTCCCGCAAGGGCTGCCAGGCCAGCAACCCCGAAATCCTGAAGACCAAGATGCGCGACCGCGACTTCCGCTTCCGTGTCCAGCGCAACCACATGCGCGACTGGCTCGACTGCGTCCGCAAGGGCGAGGAGTGCATCGCCCCGGTCAACGCCGGGCACCGCGCCGCCTCCATCGGCCACCTCGGCAAGCTCGCGCTCCAGCTCGGCGCCAATTTGAAGTGGGACCCCAAAAAGGAGCTTTTCATTGACAACGACGCGGTCAACGGGCTCCTGACCCGCAAGTACCGCGGCGACTGGAAGCTCGACTGAGCAGTTCCCCCGCATCCGCCGACCAGCCACGGGCGGGCCGGACACCCCGGCCCGCCCGTCTCTTGTCTTCCCGTCTCCTGACTTCCCCTTCCGTGTCCTCCGTGTTTTCCGCGGTCCCTGACCGCCGGACAAGACATCGCGAGAACCGACTCCGTGGCGGGAACGAGATTGCCGCGCTTCGCTCGCAATGACCTTGGAAACACACGTCATTGCGAAGGAGCGCAGCGACTGCGGCAATCTCGTTCCCGCCACGGAGTCGGTTCTAAGGCATCTTATCCGGCGGTCAGGGGTGGTCCCGCAGCTTGACTTGCATCCACCACGGCGCGGTATGGTGTTCACTCATCGCTTAACCGGCGCCGCCCCGGACACGCCCCCCGGCGGCGCGAAAGGATTTCCCCCATGGCAAAAGACCTCTCCAGACGCTCCTTCCTGAAACATGTGTCGGCCGCCGGCCTGGCCATGCCGCTGATCCTCCCGCGCCTGAGCCTCGCCGCGCCGCCCTCGGGCCGGCTCCAGCACGCCGCCATCGGCGTGGGCGGGCAGGGAAACTCCGACCTGGAGAACATCTTCGCCAGCGGCAAGGTGGACGTCTACGCCCTGTGCGACATTGACGAGAACACCCTCCAGAAGGCGGCCAAGCGCTACCCCGGCGCGCGCCTCTACCGCGACTGGCGCGAGATGCTGGAGAAGGAGGAGAAGAACATTGACTCGGTCAATGTGTCCACGCCGGACCACATGCACGCCGCGCCGGCCATGACCGCCATCCGCAAGGGGATGCACGTCTTCTGCGAGAAGCCGCTGACCCACGAGGTCTACGAGGCGCGCAGGCTCACCCTCGCCGCCCGCGAAAAGGGCGTCGCCACGCAGATGGGCATCCAGATCCACTCCCACGAGTTCTACCGCACCGCCGTCCACTGGCTGAAGGCGGGCGCCATCGGCAAGGTCACCGCGTGGCACTCCTGGTGCGGCGCGGTCTATACCACGGACGACAAAAAGCGCCCCGCGGGCGCGGACCCCGTCCCCGACCATGTCCTGTGGGACCTGTGGCTCGGCGTCGCGCCGAAGCGCCCCTACAAGAAGGACATCTACCACCCCTTCAAATGGCGGTGCTGGCGCGACTTCGGCGGCGGCGCCACGGGCGACTTCGGCTGCCACATCTTCGACCCCGTGTTCACGGCGCTGGAGATCGGCGCGCCGCTCTCCATCGTCTCCGAGACCGAGTGCGTCAGCGACGAGGTGCACCCCGGCTGGTCCATCGCCCGCTACGTCTTCCCCGGCGCCGCGCTGACGGCCGGCAAGACCATCGAGGCCGTCTGGATGGACGGCGGCAAAATGCCCGCCCCCGGCGTGTCGCCCCATGTGCCCGCCGACCGCGAGCTGCCCCCCAGCGGCTCCCTCGTCATCGGCGAGGAGGGCACCCTGCTGATCCCCCACGTCGGCCCGCCCAAGCTCTTCCCCGAGGAGAAGTTCAAGGACTACCCCAAGCCCGAACTCGCGCCCCTGGACCACTACCACGAGTTCGTCGAGGCCGCACTCGGCAACGGGAAGGCCGGGGCCAATTTCGACTTCGCCGGCCCCCTCACCGAGGCCGTGCTGCTGGGCAACATCGCCAACCGTTTCCCCGGCGAGACCCTGGAGTGGAACGCCGAAAAGCTGAAGTTCACCAACCACCGCAAGGCAAACGAGTTCCTCCGCCGCCGCTACCGCGGCGGCTGGCGCGTGCGCGGACTGTAGGCCCGCGCACGGCGCGGGGCCGGGAAAAGGAGTGACGGCATGACCGCAAGACGCGCGTGGCTGGAGGCCGCCGTGGTGTGCGCGGCGCTGGGGACCGGGGTGCCGCTGGCGTGCCAGCCCTTTCCGGTGCTGCGCGTGCCCACGCACGAGTTCTCCCAGCTTTTCACGCTGCTGGCCTTCCTGGTCCTGCCGTTCCTCACCCGGCGGATGGGGCGCCTGCTCCGCGCGCGCCGGCCCGAGGCCCGCGACCGCGAGCTGATCGAGTTCTCCCTCTGGTCGGGGACCGCGGCCGCCTTCGCGTGCGGCGCCCTGGCCTTCGGGGTCATGGCCGCGGCGAACGCCCTCGGCCCCAAGTGCCGCATGGTGGACGCCGCGCTCTTTTTCTGGGTGACCTATCCCCCGGCGGCGCTGCTGGCCGTGGTGATCGGCGCGGCCTGCGTGCGGCGCTCCCTGCGGACGCCCGTGTTCATGCTGGCCGCCGTCGTGGGCCTGTCGCTGGCGCAGGACGCCGTGCAGGCGCTTTCCGGCGTGCGCACGGCGGACCTGATCCTCGGCGAGCCCCTCGCGCTGAACCAGCGGGTGGACGCCGCGCCCCCGCTCTTCCACGTGCTCCAGCGCGCCTTTGTGATGCTGCTGGCCGGCGCGGCGGCCTCGGGCGCCGCGTGGGCGGCGGCCCGGCGCGACCTGGCATCGGGCAGCGGCCCCGTGTCCGCCGTGGGCGCGGCCCGCACCCGGGCGCTGCTCCTGGGCGCCGCGGCGGCCGCCGCGGCGGTGCTCGGCGGCAGCCACATCGGCGTCGGCTGGGGGAAGGCCGCCCTCCATGCCCAGCTCCCCCGCGAGGTGCGCACGGAGCATTTCATCATCCGGCACCCCGCGACGGGCGAGGCCGCCGCGCGGGCGGACGCCGTGGCCCGCCACGCCGAATGGTGCCACGCCTACCTGCGGAAACTCTGGGGAATCGCCCCCGTGAAGCCCGTGGAGCTATACGTCTTCAACGGGTACCGCGAGATGGAGCTGGCCACCGGCATGGGCGCCCACGCCGTCATTCGCAAGGTCTTCGTGGACGCCTACCAGGCGCGCAACAGCACCCTCCTCCACGAGCTGGTCCACGCCCTCCACGTCGAACTCGACCCGAAATGGACCATCATCCTCTACCGGGGCCCCGTCGAAGGGCTCGCCGAGGCCGTCGAGGCCTTCTACGCAGACGCGCCCGAGGCCCACCGCCGCGAGGCCGGCGCCCTGGCCGCGGACAAGCTTCCCTCCGCCGCCGTCTTCATGCACCCCCTCGGCTTCTGGCGCATGAACGAGACCAACGCCTACTACGCCTCCGCCTCGTTCATGGGCTTCCTCATGCGGACCCACGGCCCGGAGAAGTTCCAGACCTACCAGCGCACCCTCGACTTCGCCCGCGCCTTCGGGAAAGACCTGGAGGGCCTCGACGCCGACTGGCGCGAATTCCTCCGGACCGTCCCCCTCGACTCGCAGTCGAAAGTGCGCGGCGCCACGAACTACGACCCCGCCTTCTTCGGCCAGGGCTACGCCCAGTGCGACTGCCCCAAGCTCGGCGACGCCGTCCCCAAACCGGAGGACGCCGCCCAGACCCTCGCCAACGCCGGCCAGTTTGAAGAGGCCGCCCCCCTCTACCGCGCCCTGCACGAGAAGGACGGCGCCGCCAAGAGCTTCATGATGCTCACCCTGTCCCTCTCGCGCGGCGGACGCCCCGAAGAGGCCGCCGAACTCCTCCGCGAACGCCTCGACCGGCCGGACCTCCCCGAGGCCGAACGCGCCATGCTGCTCGACCGCCACCGCGACGTGCTCATGCGCCTGCGCGCGTGGGACGCGCTGGACCCCGTGCTGGACACCCTGGTGGACCGCGAGGAGGACCCCGGCGCCCGCGCCGACCGAGAGACCCTCCGCGACTGCCTGCGCGACCCGGCCCTGCGCGACGCCGCCGCCGACGCCCTTCTCGAAAACGACTACTGCCGCCGCCGCATCCTCCTGGAGACCCTGCGCCGCGCCCACCCGGACAACGCCGCCGTGCGGCGGCTCTGGCTCATGCGCGGGTTCAGCCTCGACTACGCCGGCCCCGCGGAGGAGCGCAATGCCCGCATTCGGGAGGCGCTGGCCCTTTTCGCCGCCGACCCCGCCGACCGCCGCCTCCTCGCGCCGCACCTGTCCGACGTCCTCGGCCGCCTCCTCGACGACCGCCAGCACGCCGCCGCCCGCGAGGTCTGCGCCGCCCTCCAGTCCGGCGCCGAAGACCCCATCGAGCGCGCCAAACTCGCCCGCTTCACCAGCCGCCTCGACTTCGAGGAGTCCGCCGAAGGCGCCGCCGCCGCCGCCCCGCGCTGACCCGGGGAAGTCGCGCCCGCACCGCCGGTGGGCCTTGAAAGGAGAGGGCGCGGCAAGCAGCGCCCCTACCTGCCCATCCCTTGGGCACACGCGAAGATGCCGGGCCCGCCTCCCGTAGGGGCGCTGCTTGCTGCGCCCGGGCGCGGACACGAAGGCCGCCGCCTATCCGGGGATTCGGGGCGTGTCCCGCCCGCAACGGCGCCCTCCGCGGCACGCCCGGCCCCGCACCGCCCCTGCTTGCCCGTCCCTTGGGCACACGCGAAGATGCCGGGCCCGCCTCCCGTAGGGGCGCTGCTTGCTGCGCCCGGGCGCGGACACGAAGGCCGCCGCCTATCCGGCGATTCGGGGCGTGTCCCGCCCGCAACGGCGCCCTCCGCGGCACGCCCGGCCCCGCGCCGCCCCTGCTTGCCCGTCCCTTGGGCACACGCGAAGATGCCGGGCCCGCCTCCCGTGGGGGCGCTGCTTGCTGCGCCCGGGCGCGGACACGAAGGCCGTCGCCTATCCGGCGATTCGGGGCGTGTCCCGCCCGCAACGGCGCCCTCCGCGGCACGCCCGGCCCCGCGCCGCCCCTGCGTGAAAAAGCCCCCGAAGTTTCCGTTTTTCGGAAACTCTCCGCGCTACACTGTGTCCTGTCGGGGGCGGTGCCCGGGGCCCGGCGCCCCCCGCCGCCCGGCGCTCTCCGGTGAGAGGCGGCTTTCACAGAGGCCGTTTTTTTGGGCGGATGGTATCCCCGCCCTCCGGGGCTGCCGCGAATGGGGGTTCGCGGCAGCCCCACTCCCTGGGGCATTCCAAAATGAACCGCCGCCGCTCTCGTATGTGCGGGTTCCGCCTCCCCGGAGGGGAAGAAGGCACATGGCCGGAGGTGACCGAAGGGAACCTCCGGACAGAGGCCCGAAAGACCACAACCCCTAAGGGATTGAATGTGAACGCCCCGCCAATAGGCATTTAGACGACGGCCGGAACCTCGAAGGACACGCGAAACCAGCCACAGCGCTTCTTTGTCTGTCCTAGAAAAAGCCCTCGCGGCGGGTGGTGGACCCCGGCCGGCTCTTGCGCGCGTAGGAATCGTAGGTCTCCGAGAACTCCGTCTCCGTGTCGTTGAAGGCGTCCACCACCGCCGGGTCGAAATCCTTTCCCGCGCCCTCGCGCAGCATGCGGGCGACCTCGTCGTGGGGCATGGCCGCCTTGTAGGGGCGCTTGGTGCGCAGGGCGTCGTACACGTCCGCGACGGCCATGATCCGCGCGCTCAGGGGGATGTCCTCCCCCTTGAGCCCGTCGGGATAGCCGTTGCCGTTCCACCGCTCGTGGTGGGACCGCGCGATGGCGATGCCCATGTTGATGAAGGTGTTGTGCGGGTAGTGCCGGTGCGCCGCCTGCAGCGTCCGCGCCCCGATGGCCGTGTGGGTCTTGATCATCTCGAACTCCGCAGACGTGAGCCGGTCCGGCTTGAGCAGGATCCGGTCGGGGATCCCCACCTTCCCCACGTCGTGGAGGACCGAGGCGTTGAAAACGTCGGCGACATAGTCCTCGTCTATGCTGCCCCCGTAGCGGGCCGTCTTGCGCAGCTGCTCGCAGAGGATTTTGCAGAAGGTCCGCGTCCGCTCGATGTGGTAGCCCGTCTCGTCGTCCCGCGACTCCGCGAGCTTCGACAGGGCGGTGATGGTGGCGAGCTGGGACTCCGTGATCTCGCGCACCTTCTCCCCCACGAGCCTCTCGAGGCCCGAGCGGTGCCCCTCCAGCTCCCGCAGGGCCTTGCGGAGGAGCAGGTGGGTCTTGACCCGCGCGTGAACCTCCTCAAACTGGAACGGCTTGGTGACGTAGTCCATCCCCCCGACCTCGAAGGCCTTGACCTTGTTCTTCACGTCCGTGAGGGCGCTGAGGAAGAGGACGGGCACGTCCCGGAGGGCCTCGCACGACCGCATGCGGCGGCACACCTCGTAGCCGTCCATGTCGGGCATGAGGATGTCCAGCATGACCAGGTCGGGCACCACCTTCTCGGCGGCCTTGAGCATCATGGCGCCGGAGGGGAACATGCGGACATCATAGCCCTCCCCCTCCAGCATGCTCTCCAGGAGCTTCAGGTTCTCCGCCGTGTCGTCCACGACCATGATCGTCTGCTTGTCGGCCTGTTCAGGCATGCTCGCTTTCCTCTCTTTTTGTCAGCGTGAGGATTTGTCCATATTCATACCGGACGGCAAGGGTGCGCAGGGCGCGCCCCGCCTCCCCGTCCAGCGCCTCCACCCCGAGAATCGCCTCGTTCAAATGCCGGGCGTTCCCCTCCTCCACCGCCTTCCGCACCGCGAGAATGACCTCCCAGGGAAGGGGGGCGAAAAGGGCGGCGCTGGGCGGCGCCTCGGCGGCCTCCTCCCCGGCGCCCCCCTCCTCGAAGACGTATTCCAGGCCGAGCAGGCGTCCGAGAAGGCTGAAAAGCGTCTCGGGCGGGAAGGGCTTGGCAAGAAACCCGGAGGCGCCCGCGGCCAGGGCCTCCGCCTCCCGCGCCTCGTTCACGCTGGCCGTGACCGCCACAATGGGCACCCGCGCCCCCGCGTCCCCCGACGCCCGTATCTGGAGGATCGCCTCAAACCCGTTCATTCCCGGCATGCGCAGGTCCATCAGCACGGCCGCCGGGGCGCACCGGCCAAACATGTCCACCCCTTCCGCCCCGTCCCGCGCCTCCAGCACCTCAAAACCGGCGGGGGCGAGCAGTTCGTGCAGGAACTCCCGGTTCTCCTGGCTGTCGTCCACCGTCAGGATGCGGGGGGGGGGGCCGCTTCCGGCGAGGCGCGCCACATGGCCCTGCCGGAACGACGAAACGGCCGTGTCGGGGTCGGCGCGCCGCAGGGCCACCCAGAACCGGAAGGAACAGCCCAGACCCGGGCGGTTGGCCGCCGTGAGTTCGCCGCCCAGCATGCGGACCAGCCGGCGGCTGATGGCCAGCCCCAGGCCGGTGCCGCCCGCCCGGCGTCCGGCGGATCCCTGCTCGAATTCCGCGAATATCGCCTTGAGGTCCTCCGGGGAAAGCCCGGGGCCCGTGTCCTCCACCTCGAAGAAAACCCGAACGGGGTCCACATCCGGCCCCGCGCCGTCGCAGTTCACGCGCAGCGTCGCGCCGCCCTCGGCGGTGAACTTGACGGCGTTCCCCAGCAGGTTGGTGAGCACCTGCCGCAGCCGCGCCTCATCCCCCCGCACATGGTCGGGCACCCCCTCGGCGGTGTCCAGCTTGAGCCACAGGCCCTTGGCCTCGGCGCGGGGCTCAAACACGGTGTGTATGTCCTCCACCAGGCCGCGCAGGGAGAAGGGGGCCTCGTCAAGCGCGGCAAACCCCGCCTCCAGCTTGGAGAAGTCCAGAATGTCGTTGATCAGCTTGAGCAGGTGCCTGCCGGAATTCTCCATCGTGCGCAGGATGTCCCGCTGGCGGGGCGTCGTGGCGGCGTCCTTCTGCAGGACGTAGGTGAACCCGATGATCGCGTTGAGGGGCGTGCGGATTTCGTGGCTCATGTTCGCCAGGAACACCGTCTTGGTGCGCGCGCGCTCCTCCGCGGCCGTCTGCGCGATCCGGGCCTCCTCCACCTGCATCCGGTCCGTGATGTCCTCCATCACCAGCGCCACGCACGGCGCGCCGACGCCCGGCAGGATGTGCGGGATGGCGCTCACACGCATGATGCGCAGGCCCTGCGCCGTCAGCCGCTCCTCCTCCCACACGCGCGGAACGCCGTCGTCCAGCGCCTGCTCCGGCCGGCATCCGGCGCACACGCCGCGCAGCGGGGGCAGATGAAGCACCTTGTAGCACAGGGAGACGTCGCCCGACTTCACGGCGGGGTACCAGGTCCGCAGGGCGGCGTTGGACGCGAGCACCTCCATGCCGGGCCCCAGTAGCGCCACGCCCACGGGCAGGGACTCCGTGAGCGCCCGGTACCGCTCCTCGCCGACCCGCAGCGCCGCCGTCATTTCCCCGGCCAGGTTCTGGGCCTTCTTTCGGACCTTGTCCTCCTGGAGAAGCACCAGAAGGATGAGCAGCGCCGTCAGGCCGCCCGACAGCAGCACCACGCGGAAGGAGGACTGGCCCACCCGCGACTCAAACAGGGGGGTGGTCGAAAGGGAGATGGTCCACGGCCGGCCGTAGGCGCTGATGATGCGGGTTCTGGAAAACAGGGGCGTGCGCGACCGGATCATGCCGCTGCTGGCATAGATAAGCGTTTCCGGGGTGGTGGCCTCGCCGTCGTATATCGCATAGTCCACCAGCGCCGCCGTCTCCGGCGCCCGCCCCTCCATCAGGCCGCGCGAGCTGATGCCGACATTGACGTACCCGCGGATGGCGCCGCGCCGCGCCGCCTCGGTCTGCACCGGCGCCGCCGCCGCGTAGACCGGCACAGACAGAAAAACGCCCCGCACCGGCGGCGTGAGGCACAGGGTGAGCAGCGGGGACATGCTCGCCTCGCCGGTCTCCCGCGCCGCCTCCATGCACGCCTTCCGCACGGGGTCCGAAGCCACGTCATAGCCGAGGGCCGCGGCGTTCGCCTCCAGCGGCTCGATGAACTTCACGGGGGCATGGTAGTCGCGGGCGCCGTCCGGATACACCGCGTATCCCGGCAGGCCGCCGTCACGGACACGCCCGACATAGGCGTCCACTTCGTCGGCCGGCACATGGGGGCAGTAGGAAATAACCGTGATCCAGGGGTAGTTTTCCCGCACCCCCCGGTAGGCGTAATAGGCGCTCCACAGCCGCGCGTCCGTGGCATCCTCCAGGCCCATCATCAGGCCGGCGAAACTCTTCGCCAGGTAGACCGTCTCCCGCACGCGGATGGTGGTCTCCTGCACCAGCAGGTCGGAGTATTCCCGGAACCGCGCCTCCTCCCGGCCGCGCTGTATCTCGTGAAGATACTGCCAGCCGACCAGGGACGCCCCCCCCACAAACACGCACAGAGCATAGGGCATCAGCGCCCAAACTCTCGCAGTCACCCGTTCTTTAACGTCACCGCGCAAACCCATCACCGCGCCCTCTGCCGGGATATTCCCGGGGTCGGAGAGCATCGCGGGGCAACCCATGACGCCCATGGACGCCCCCGCTCAACCCATCCTCGGCGTCTCATCTCTCGGCATTCAATCCAGACATCCCATTTTCGCATAACGGCGGCGGCTTGTCAACACTCTTCCCCGGGACGATTCACCCGATGCAACGGCGGCCGTGGAGCGCAAGCCCCCGCCCGCCCGTCCTGCGGCATCTTCAACGCGGAAAACGGTGCCGAAAACGGCCCAGGCAGGCCGTCGCCCGACGGGCCGGGCCGGCCCTGAAGGGGAAACCGGGGGGGCCGTTGTGCGGATGGACGGGACAAGGCGGAATACCCCGCATATCCTGTTCGTCCATGCGGACCCTTCCGACGCGGGGGAGATGCCATTGGAGCAGGGCGGCCCGCTCCACAACGGCCAGCAGAGGCCGCTTGTGCGGGAAAAAGGATGGTGGGCGAGGAGGGGCTTGAACCCTCATCCCCTTGCGGGGAACGGATTTTAAGTCCGTCGTGTATGCCAGTTCCACCACTCGCCCGGAGAGGGCCGCCCCGGCGGGGCCGCCCCACCGGAGACGGTATACCAGCCCGTCCGGGGGAGTCAAGAGACGGCCGGCGGCGAAACCCCGGAACCCCGCCCCCCCCAACCCAAACCCCACCCCCCTCCCCTAAACCCGAAACCCCAGACCCTAAACCCTAGCAGCCTGTGGCAAAAGGCGGGCTTGCGGTAGTGTTTGTTATTGACATATAGCTGTCGGTATGGTATGCTTCCCGTGAGGCCAACCGGGAGATGTCAGGCATGGCAATGGGA
>JAAYBR010000090.1 GCA_012730045.1 Candidatus Hydrogenedentota bacterium
GAAAATTTCGGATGCCCTTTCAGGGCATGTGTTGGAGGGTGCCTCCTCCCCAGGGCAGGCCTGGCCCTTCGGGCGGCGGCCTGGCCTGGGCTATAGGCGGATGTCCCGTTGGGACAACAAAGACGGACTCACAGACCGAGGGACGTTCATGCCGTTTGCAGGCGGTTTTTCAAGGCGCATTGTAGTGCGATTCCCCTGAGTCACCCCCCCCCGCCCCAAACCGACCGGGGAAGGCGGCGCGGCCCCTTGCGTGAACCCGGTGGTTCCCCGTGTCCCCGGGACAGGAAACCAGGCGGAAACGCGCCGCTTCCGCCTGTTCCGCGGGGGGCGGCCGGGAACCGGTTCCGGGCCGCCCCGCAGAAAGATGGACTAGAGGGCCGGGGTGAGCAGGCCCAGCACCCGCGCGACGGCGCCGATGACTGGGGGCGTGCCGTTGATTTCCTGGTAGCGGACAAATTCCACATGGCCGTCCATGTAGAGCACGTTCGACCCGCCGGGGATGTGGTTGTAGCCGGACGTGTCGGTGGAGATCACGTCCATCATCATGAAGACCCCGCTCTGGGCCTGGGCGCTCGCGCCGGGGTTGTTGATGTCCGTGATGAGGAAGCGCTCGATCCCCTCGCGCAGCCGGTAGATGGTGTTGCCGCCGCCGTTCCCGAACCCGTCCAGCAGGCTGCCGGTGATGTCGCTGTCTATGGCCGACATGATGCCCGCGTCATCCTTGTTCAGGAAAGCCTGGACGAGCCCGGGGGTGAACAGCGACATCAGCCCGTTCAGAAGCTGTGTGGGGCCGTCGCCGGAGGTGTCCACGCCGGAAATGTCCGCAATGGCGCCGATCATGCCGGCGAACGGCGCGATGGGCGTCATGCCGTAGCGCTCGTCGGTGCGGTCGAAGACCCAGCTCAGGTAGAGGTAGCTGGAGTCAATGCCGCGCATGCACTGGTCCACGCCGCCGATGACGTCAAAGCACCACTCGCCCGCCTTGGGGGCGCCGGCGGGGTAATGGGCCTTTTCGATGGACGCTCCGAGTTCGGGGTCCGACGGGCAGAAGACGATCATCGGGTCCGTCAGGTACTCGGGGTAGATGCACGGCACCCGGGGCCCCATGTCCAGGGTCGAGTAGAATCCCGGCGGGTAGTGGTTGAAGGCGCCCGCGGCCAGGGGCGGAAAACTCATGCCCTTGGACTCGTTGGCGTACATCTTGAACACCAGGCCCCACTGTTTGAGGTTGTTCTGGCAGGAGGCGCGGCGGGCGGCCTCGCGGGCGCGCGCCAGGGCCGGCAGCAGAATCGCCGCCAGGATGCCGATGATCGCGATCACGACCAGCAGCTCGATCAGGGTGAATCCGGTTCTTCGTCTCATGGTCTGATTCCTTATGAATTGAAGACACAGAGCCGCGTTTCCGGACATCCGGCCCGGAACACGGTTGCTGCCCACTGAAATTATACCCGGCACCTGCCACGCCGGTGCCGGGACAGGTTGCGGGGGCCGCCCCGGAGGATGTAGGCTGAACGCTGTTCAGGGAAAAGTCATGGGACCGAATGCCAGAAAAAGTCACCCCCTTTCCGTGTCCGAGGCGCGCCGCGAGCGCGAGCGGGCCGAGCTCACCGAGCGGATCATGGACGCCGCGCGGGAGATGTTTGTCCGCGACGGCTACGAGGCGGTGACCCTGCGGAAGATCGCCCTGGCCGTCGAGTATTCCCCGGCGGCGATTTACCAGTATTTCAAGGATAAGCAGTCATTGGTGCGGGCCATCATCCGGCGGGACAGCGACGACCTGCGGACGCATCTCCGGGCGGGGCTGAACCGGGAGGCGCCGGTGGAGCAGCTGGTGGAGATGGCCCGGCTCTACGCCGAATGGGGCATCGCGCACCCCAACCATTACCGTCTGATGGTTGTGCCGCCGCCCGCCTGGGTGGAACAGGACCGGGAACTGAACCGCAGCGACCCCACGCCGCTGGAGCAGGAAATCCTCGCCATGCTCTGGATGGTGGTCAAGGGGGCCATTGAGCGCGGCGCGCTCAGGGAGAAATACACGGACCCCGCGCTGGTCGCGGCCACGCTGTGGGCGGGCATTCACGGGGCAGTGCTGCTGGAAATCAACGCGCCCCCCGAGAACCGGGCGCGCCTGGGCGGCGCCGACACCCCCTTCGAGGCCCGGTTCGCCACGCTGCGGGAGGTGTTTCTCGACGGGTTCCTCCGGGAGGGCGCGCGGGACGGAACGGCGGCCGGGTGACTCCGGCCGCGGACGGAGGGCACATGGACCGACTGACCGGCCTCATCGCGGCAACCTTCACGCCGATGCACCCCGACGGAAGCGTGAACCTTGCGCCCGTGCCCATGATGGTGGAGGGGCTGCTGCGCAACGGGATCACGGCGCTGTATGTCTGCGGCAGCACGGGCGAGGGCCCGTCGCTCACGACGGAGGAGCGCGCGCGGGTGGCGGAGGCCTTCGTGGCCGCGGCGGCCGGGCGGCTGCCCGTCATGGTGCAGGTGGGCCACAACTCGGTCGAGGACGCGCGGCGGCTGTCGGCGCACGCCGCGTCCATCGGGGCCGACGCGATCAGCGCGGTGTCGCCGTCGTACTTCATCCCGGAGGGGGTGGCGGCGCTGGTGGAAACCCTGGGCCGCATCACCGACGCCGCGCCGGACCTGCCGTTTTACTACTACCACATCCCCCGGCTGAGCGGCGTGTCCCTGAGCCCGCTGGCCTTTCTGGAGGCGGCCCCGGCGCGGATGCCCTCGCTGGCGGGCGTCAAGTTCAGCTGCCGCGACGTGGAGGTGATGCAGGAGTGCCTCGCCTTCGACGGCGGGCGGTTCAACATCCTCTTCGGCGTGGACGAGATGCTGCTCTCCGGCCTGGCGGCCGGGTGCCACGGCGCGGTGGGCAGCACCTACAACTTCCTCGCCCCGCTGTACCACGAGGTCATGCGCCGCCTCGCGGCGGGCGACCTGGCCGGGGCGCAGGAGCACCAGCTCCTCGCCGCGCAAATGATCGCGGTGATCCTCCGCCGCCACGCAAACGCCGGGATCAAGGCGGCCATGACGCTCGCGGGTGTCCCCTGCGGCCCGGCGCGGCTGCCCCTGTCGCCCCTGACAGACGCGGAGATCGCGGGCATGCGGGACGAGCTGGACGCCCTCGGCTTCGCCGAGTGGTCGGCGCGGTTCTGACATGGGCGCTCGCGCGCGGCTTCTGGCGGCGTCTCTCGCCGCGGCGGTCCTCTCCGCAACGGCGGCGGCGGCAACCCTTCGGTGGGACGAGCTGCCGCCCCTGCCCGACCCCGCCGGGGTGGCGGGGCCCGTTGTGGGGGTCCACGGCGACGCGCTGATCGTGGCGGGCGGGGCCAACTTCCCGGAGCCGCGCTGGGAGACGCAGAAGGTCTTCCACGACCGGGTCCATGTGCTCCTCCGCGAGACCGCCGGGGGAAAGACCGCGTACCGCTGGGTGGAGGGGCCGCCGCTGGCGCGGCCGCTGGCCTACGGCGCCTGCGCGTCCACGCCGCGCGGCGTGGTGTGCGCCGGGGGCAACGACGCGGGGCAGGTCCACGCCGACGCGTTCCTGGTCGCGTGGGACGCGGCGAACAAGACGGTGAACTGGACGGCCCTGCCGCCGCTGCCCGAACCGCGCACCAACGCCGCCGCGGCCGTCCTCGGCGACACGGTCTACGTCATCGGGGGCACCACCGGGCTCGGCCTGGAGACGGCGGACACGGCGTTTCTGCGGCTCGACCTGTCACGGCCCGAGGCCGGCTGGGAGGTTCTGCCGCCCTGGCCGGGGCCGTCCCGCGCGCTGGCCATCGCCGCCGCGCAGAACAACGGCGTGGACGACTGCGTGTACCTGTGCAGCGGCCGCCGGGTGAACGGGGCCGGGGAGACGGAGTTTCTCAAAGACCTGTACGCCTTCAACCCCGCGCGGCACCGGGCCGGCGGGGAGGGGTGGCGGCAACGGGCCGACGCGCCCCGCTGCCTCATGGCGGGCACCGCCGCGCCCGTGGGCCAGAGCCACCTGTTCGTGCTGTCGGGCGCGGACGAGGCGCTGTTCTTCCAGACCGACACGCTGAAGGAGGCGCACCCCGGGTTTCCAAAGGAGGCCTTCGCCTACCACACCATCACGGACACCTGGGTGTCCGCGGGGGAGACCCCGGCAAACCAGGTGACCACGACGGCGGTGCGGTGGGGGGCCGACCCCGCGAAGGATCCCGTCATCGTGGCCAGCGGAGAGCTGCGGCCGCGCCTGCGCACCCCGCGCGTGTGGGCGGTGACCCCGGTGTCCGGCGGCACGCGCTTCGGGGCGGCGGACTTCACGGTCCTCTTCCTGTACCTTGCGGCCATGATCGGCGTCGGGGTGTTCTTCTCCTTCCGCAACCGGACGGCCGATGACTTCTTCCGGGGCGGGCGGCGGGTGCCGTGGTTTGTGGCCGGGCTCAGCATCTTCGCCACCATGCTCAGCTCCATCACGTTCATGGCGATCCCCGCCAAGAGCTACGCCACCGACTGGGTGTACTTTCTGCTGAACATGACCATCGTGGCCGTGGCCCCCTTCGTGGTCTGGCTGTTCCTCCCCTTTTTCCGGAAGGTGGACGCCGCAAGCGCCTACGAGTACCTGGAGCTGCGCTTCAACCGCTTCGCGCGGCTCTTCGCCAGCGCGTCCTTCACGCTCTTCCAGATCGGCCGCATGGCCGTCGTGCTGTACCTGCCCTCGCTGGCGCTGGCGGCCATCACGCCGCTGTCGGTGGAGCAGAGCATCCTGCTCATGGGCGTCCTCAGCATCGTCTACTGCGCCCTGGGCGGCCTGGAGGCCGTCGTGTGGACCGACACCGTCCAGAGCTTCGTGCTGCTCGGCGGCGCGCTCTTCAGCCTCGTGCTGATCCTCTGGCGGGTGGACGGCGGGCTCGGCGGCGCGCTGGAGACGGCGCTGGCCCACGACAAGCTGCGGCTGGCCACGGTGGACTTCTCGGCGGGCAGCTTCGCCACGTCGGCCCTGTGGGTGGTGGCGCTGGGCGGCTTCGCCCAGAGCCTCGTGCCCTACACGTCGGACATGGCGGTGGTGCAGCGCTACATGGCCGTGCCGGACGAGAACCGCGCGAAGAAGGCCATCTGGACCAACGCCGTCGCCGTTGTCCCCGCCACGCTGCTCTTCTTCGGCATCGGCACCGCGCTCTTCGTCTTCTACGCGAACCACCCCGAGCGCCTCGACCCCACCTTCCGGACCGACGCGATCTTCCCCCTGTTCATCGCGCGGGAGCTGCCCGTCGGCGTCGCCGGGCTCGTGGTGGCGGGCGTCTTCGCCGCCGCCCAGTCCACCATCTCCACCAGCATGAACAGCGTGTCCACGGCCGTGGTCTCCGACTTCTTCCACCCGTGGGGTCTGGCCCGGTCAGAGCGCGCCGGGCTGTGGCTGGGCCGCCTGTTCACCGTGCTGTCCGGCGTGCTGGGCACCGGGCTTGCCCTGACCTTCGTCTCCTCCGGCGTCACATCCATCTGGGACCGGTTCATGGCCATCCTGGGGCTCTTCGGCGGGTCCATGTGCGGGCTCTTCTGCCTCGGCATCCTCACCACGCGCGCGAACGGCCCGGGCGCGGTGGCCGGCGCCCTCGCCGGGGCCGCCGGACTCTACTGGGTCCAGCGCCACACGCCCACCCACTCGCTGCTCTACGCCTTCGTCGGCGTGGCGCTGTGCTTCGTCGCCGGCTACCTCGCCAGTTTCGCCTTCCCCCCCGCGAAGAAGTCCATCCGGGGGCTGACCATCCACACACTGCGCGACGCGGACGGGAAGGACGCATGACAGGGAAAACACAGAACGCCTGTTTTGGTGCCGCCCTGCTGCTGGCGGCCTGCCTGTGCCCGCCGCCGCTCCGCGCGGAGACTGGCGGCCCGGTCCCGGAGCCGCTGATGCGCTACGGCGACGCGGACCACGGCGCGCCCTTTGCGAAGGACCCCTCCGTGGTGCGCCACGGCGGGCGCTATCTGATGTACTACTCGGTCCGCCTTCCCGGCCGCATCGGCATCGGCATCGCGGAGAGCGATGACCTGACCCGCTGGCGCAAGGCCGGCGAGTTCGCCGCGGCGGCGGACTACGAGAAAAAGGGGGTGGCCGCGCCCGCCGCGCTGGCGCATGGCGGGAGGGTGCACCTCTTCTACCAGACCTACGGCAACGGCCCGAAGGACGCCCTGTGCCACGCCGTCTCCGATGACGGGCTCACGTTCGAGCGCAACGCCACCAACCCCGTCTTCGCGCCGTCGGGCGGCTGGACGGCCGGCCGCGCGATTGACGCGGAGGTCCGCCTGCACGGGGACACGGCGTTCCTCTACGGCGCCACCCGCGACCCGGAGATGAAACGGCAGATGCTGTTCGTGGCGACGGCGCCGGTGGCGGCGGGCTTTGTGCGCGAGGGCTGGACCCAGCGCTGCGACGCGCCGATCCTCGCGCCCGAGCTGCCCTGGGAAACCGACTGCATCGAGGCCCCCTCGGTGATCCGGCGCGGCGGCCGCTTCTTCATGTTCTATGCGGGGGGCTACAACAACGACCCGCAGCAGATCGGCGTGGCCGTGTCGGACGACGGCCTCGCCTGGACCCGCCTCTCCGACGACCCGCTGCTCCCCAACGGGCCGGAGGGCGCGTGGAACCACAGCGAGTCGGGCCATCCCGGCGTGTTCCAGGACGACAACGGAGACACCTGGCTCTTCTTCCAGGGGAACAACGACCAGGGGAAGACGTGGTTCCTGTCCAAGATGCGCGTGGCGTGGGACGCGGAGGGCCTGCCCTATCTCATCCGGCCCGAGGACGGCCACGAGTTCCGCCTCGCGCGGACGCGCATGCCCGTGACGCCGCCCCCGCCGGACACGGGGACGCCTGACAACCTTTTGGAGGAAGCAAGCCCATGACCTTTTCCACACGATTCCTGCTGGCCGCCGCAGCGCTCCTGGCCGCCGGCCGAACCACCGTTGCGGCGCCCGAGGGCGCCCCCGTCTACGCCAAAGGGGAAAACGGCTTCGACACCTTCCGCATCCCCGCGCTGTGCGTCACCGCGAAGGGGGCGCTGCTCGCCTTTGCCGAGGGGCGCAAGGCCTCCCAGAGCGACACGGGCGACATCGCGATCGTGGTGCGGCGCTCGGAGGACAACGGGGCGACCTGGGGGGCCATGCAGACCGTCTGGGACGACCCCGGCAACACCAGCGGGAACCCCTGCGCCGTCGTGGACCGCGGCACGGGCACGGTGTGGCTGCTGACAACGTGGAACCGGGGCGACGACCACGAGAAGGACATCATCGCCCAGACCAGCAAGGACACCCGGCGCGTGTTTGTCCTGCGCTCCGATGACGACGGCCTGACCTGGAGCGCGCCGAAGGAGATCACGAAGGACGTCAAGCGGGACACCTGGACCTGGTACGCCACGGGCCCCGGCGCGGGCATCCAGCTCGCGCGCGGGCCGCACAAAGGCCGGCTGGTCATCCCCTGCGACCACATCGAGGCCGAGACCAAGCACTACTACTCCCACGTCATCCACTCCGACGACCACGGCGAAACCTGGCAGCTCGGCGGGCGCACGCCGGAGCACCAGGTGAACGAGTGCGAGGCGGTGGAGCTGGCCGACGGCCGGCTGATGCTGAACATGCGCAACTACGACACGGCAAAACGGACCCGCCAGGTGGCGTTCAGCGACGACGGCGGGACGACGTGGAAGGACCAGCGTTTCGACACCGCCCTGGTCGAGCCCGTCTGCCAGGCGTCCATCGCGCGGCATTCCTGGCCGGAGGGGGACGCGCCCGGGGCAATCGTGTTCAGCAACCCGGCGAGCGCCGCGAAGCGCGAGAACATGACGGTGCGCGCGAGCTTCGACGAGGGGAAGACCTGGGCCGCCGCGCGGGTGCTCTACCCCGGCCCCAGCGCCTACTCCTCCCTCGCCGCGCTGCCCGGCGGCATGGTCGGCTGCCTCTACGAGGCGGGGGAAAAGAACCCCTACGAGTCCATCGTGTTCGCCCGGTTCCCCCTGCCCCGGCCGTTCCTCCCGCCGTTGGCGGAGGGCCGCGCCTGGGAGCTGGTCTGGAGCGACGAGTTCGACGGCGACACGCTGGACCCGGCGAAATGGGAGGCCGTCGGCGACAGCCCGCGCCGCGATGCGTTCTGGGTGAAAGAGGACGCCTATCTCGACGGGACCGGGAATCTGGTGCTGCGCACGAAGAAGGACGGCGACCGGTTCACCAGCGGCGCGGTCCGCACGCGGGGCCGCTACGAGGGCGCCTATGGGTACTGGGAGGCCCGGTGCGAATTCCCCACCCAGCCCGGCCACTGGCCCGCGTTCTGGCTCATGCCGTCAAAGGACATCGGCTCGCTGGAGCGCGCCGGGGAGGACGGCACGGAGGTGGACATCATGGAGAAGCCCTGGCTGGAGGACAAGGTGCAGCACGCGCTGCACTGGGACGGCTACGGGAAGCACCACCAGTCGGAGGGCAAAGAGGCGGAGGTGCCCGGCGTCAGCAGGGGCTGGCACACCTTCGGCCTCCACTGGACCGAAAGGGAGTACGTCTTCTACGTGGACGGCGTGGAGACCTGGCGCACGTCCGCCGGCGGCGTCTGCCGGGTGCCCCTCTACATCAAGCTGACCGAGGAGATCGGCCCCTGGGCCGGCAGTATTGCCGACGCCGCGCTCCCTGATTACTTCCGCGTGGACCACGTGCGGGTCTATCAGGAGAAGGGCGGAGAAAAGGAGAAACTATGAACCGGCGCGCGGTGTGTTGTGTGCTTCTTGCGGCGGCGGGGTTCGCCGCCGGGTTTGCGGCGGCGGAGTCCCGTCACCTGCCGGACGGGGTGCAGCCCAGCATCGGGGCGTGGTTCTGCGGCGACGACTTCATGGAGCCCGAGGGCTACCGGAAATACGTGGACCTCTTCGCCGAGCGGTCCGTGTATGACCTGCTCACCATGAGCGTGCGCCTCAAGGAGCGCGAGATCACCGAGCCCGCCGTGCGCGACCAGGTGGCGGCGGCGGTCGCCTACGCCCGGAAGCGGGGCCTGAAGGTGGCCCTGGACCTCGACGCGCGCCTCGCGCGGGAGGCCTTCCGCCAGCGCTATCCGGAAGAGCAGCAGGAGATGCTGCGTCTGCGCACGGTGCCCCTGGCGGCGTCCGGGGAGGCGGAGCTGGAGATTGCCTCCGACACCCTGACGGACCACATGACGGGCAACACGACGCCCTACATCCCCCTGTCCGGGCGGCTGGTCCGCGTGTACGACTACCAGGCGGCGGAGGACGGCGTCCTGCCGGAGACGGTGCGCGACATCACGGAGCGCTGCGCCGTGCGGGAGGCCTCGGACAAGGCGGTGCGCGTCGCCATCCCCTGCGACGCGTCCACGGAGGGGCGGACGGCCTGCGTCATGGCGGCGTTCACCCACCTCACGCCGGACGTCTACGCGCCGCACCTGGAGGCCTTCGAGCGGGAGATCGTGGAGCTGTACGCCAACGTGCCGCTGGCGGGGCTCATGAAGGACGAGTGGGGCTTCCCGCCCTGCCACGGGGGCTGCCCCGAGAAGAACGACTTCTGGTTCTCGCGCTTCCGGGCCGAGGCCTACGCCGCCGAGACGAAAGGGGGGGATCTCGTGCGCGACTGCCTGCTCATGTGCCTGGGCGAGCGGGGCCGCGAGCGCGAGCGGCAGGCGGCCGTCAACATCCTCCTGCGCGGCTCCCGCCGGCGCAACACGGACCTGGAGGCCCACTACTATTACCTCGCGAAGGACTTCTTCGGCCCCGACGCCGCAGTGGTCACCCACGCCACCTGGACCCCCTTCCCCGGCCCGTCGGAGTTCAAGAAGAACGGGCTGCACTGGTGGGCCGCGAAGCGGACCTGGGGCCAGACGGACGAGACGACGCCCTTCGCCGCCCGCACCGCCCTCGCCAAGAAGTGGGGCGGCGGCGTCTGGTACAACCAGTTCTACTCCACAAACCCCGACGACTACCGCGAGAGCCTCTGGACCCACGCCCTCGGCGGCGGACGCATCAACTACCACCCCCTCTACCCCGCCCCGGAGGGCATGGACCGGATGGACCGCATCGGCGCGCTCCTCGCGCCGGACATCGTGGCGGGCGAAAGCCGCCTGCGCCTCCTGCCGCTGATCAGCCGCGCCCCCGTGGACTGCCCCGTCGCCGTGATCTTCGGCCACGCCTCCGCCATGAACTGGGCGGGCCCGGCCTATGGCGAGGTCGGCCTCGGCCTCACGGACGCCTTCTGGCAAGCGGGCTATTACGCCGACCTGATCCCCTCCAGCGAGGTCCTCTCCGGCGCGTTCCGCGTGGACAGGGAGGGCCGCGCCCTCGCCTACGGTGCCCAGCGCTACGCCGCCGTCGTCCTGTGCAACATAGACCTGGAAGAGGAGGCGATATGCCGCCCCTTCTTTCCGACAGGGGAATGGGACACGATGGTGTTTCATATTGGCCACTGGATGAGCAATTTTGCCGGGAGGCAGTATTTCGGGAACGAGGCCCTCGGGCTGGGGGTGGGGTATGTGAAGGACGAGGCGGCGGCGGTGGCCAAGGTCATCGAGCATCTGAAGCGTTGCGGTATCCCCCCGGTGACCCCGGCGGAGGGCCGTCTGCCGAACAAGACCGTCTGCCCGGGCCGGGAGGGGCACCTCCGGCTCACGGACGGCACGGTGGTCTTCCTGAACGGGAAGACCAACGCGGCGGGCGACCCGATCTCGGGCACTTTCCAGGTGGCGGGGCAGGACATCCAGGCCGAGGCGCGGGGCCTGCTGGCCGTGCGGCTCACCGCCGACGGGAAGGTGGACGCCCTGGCGGCGGGCGGCTTGGAGCGCTTCGTCGGGGGCGGGCTGTCCCTCGATCTGGACACGCCGACCGACCTGGCCTACTGGCATGACGGCGGCCGCCCCAGAGGCGCGCTGCAGGACGCGGCGGGCCCCCTGCCCGCCTCCCTCGCCGCGCTTACGGACGACTGGCTTCGGCTGGAGACCCCGGCGGCAGCGGCGGCGAAGCCGCCCGTCGAACCGCTGCCCGTGGTGGACCTGTCGGATGACACGGCGCGGCAGGTCGTCATCGCGCGGGGCACGCGCCAGGTGTACCAGGGCCACCCCACCACCGCGATGACCGGCGACAGGAAGACGATGTTCGCCGTGTGGAGCGTGGGCCACGGCGGCCCCGCCGGGCCCATGGCCCGCAGCGACGACGGCGGCCTCACCTGGACCCGGCTGGACGACCAGCTCCCGGCGGCGTTCCGGAAGCATGTCAACTGCCCGAGCCTCTACCGCATGGAGGGCCCGGACGGGCTGACGCGGTTCTGGGTTTTCTCCGCGCGCACCGAGGGGATGGACGCGGCGGGAAGCATGCCCCGCATCGTCAGCGAGGACGACGGCAGGACGTGGCGCGAGGCACCGCCCCTCGGCGCGGCCTTCGAGTGCGTCATGACCTTCAGCTCCATGGTCCGCCCCCGGAACGGCGACTGGCTCGCCATGTACCACCGCCGTTCCGGCCCCGACAAGCAGGGGCTGGAGGTCATGCAGACCGTCTCCGGCGACGGCGGGATCACCTGGTCCGACCCCGTGGTGGCCGCACAGGTGCCGGGGAAGAAGCCCTGCGAGCCCTTTGTGTTTGAGGCGCCGGACAACTCCGGACTGTGCTGCCTGATGCGCGAGAACACGCACACGGGGAACAGCCTGATGATGTTCAGCGACGACGGGGGAAAGACCTGGAGCACCCCCGTGGACACGCCGTGGGGGCTCACGGGCGACCGCCACATGGGCGTGCGCGTTCCCGACGGGCGGCTCGTCATCGCCTTCCGCGACCGCGCGCCCGAAAGCCCGACGGACGGCCATTTCGTCGCGTGGGTCGGCACCTACGACGACATCCGGAAGGGCCGCCCCGGCCAGTACCGCATCAAGCTGCTCCACAGCCACGCGGGCGGCGACTGCGGCTACCCCGGCATGGAGCTGCTCCCCGACGGCACCATCATCGCCACCACCTACGTCAAATACCGCAAAGGTCCGGAGAAGCACTCCGTGGTCAGCGTCCGGTTCCGTCTGGAGGAGACCGACGCGCTGTTCAAGAAGGCAACAGGGGAAGAATAGGAGACCGGCATACCATGTTCATGATCGCGGCCCTTCTGGCGGTGTCCGCCGCCCTGGAGTTTCCCCCGGAGCTGGTGGACTTCGCGCCGATGCCGGGCAACCCCGTGTTCGAGGCGGCCGGGCCCGGCCACTGGGACGAGTGCATCCGGGAGCGCGGCTGGATTCTGCACGAGGACGGCGTCTACCACCTCTGGTACACGGGGCACCGGAAGCGGGGCGACGACACCCGGAAACTGGGGTATGCCGTCTCCGCCGACGGCGTCCACTGGCAACGCCACCCGGACAACCCGGTCCACGCGGAGGGCTGGGTCGAGGACATGATGGTGGTGAGGGCGGGGGACACCTACCACATGTTCGCCGAGGGCCGGAACGACGAGACGCACCGGCTCAGCTCCACCGACCGGGTCCACTGGACCGACCACGGCCGCCTCACGGTCCTTCAGACCAACGGAGAGCCGATCGCGCCGGGGCCCTTCGGCACGCCGACGGCCTGGCTGGAAGACGGGGTCTGGTATTTCTTCTACGAGCGGAACGACGAGGCGGTGTGGCTGGCCACCTCCACGGACCTCGCCACCTGGACCAACGTGCAGGACGAGCCGGTCCTTCTCCGCGGCCCCGGCGGCTACGACCAGAAGATGATCGCCCTCGACCAGATCGTGAAACACAGGGGGACCTACTACGCGTATTACCACGGCCTGATCCCGGACACGCGCCCGGGGGAGTGGACCTCGGCGGTCGCCGCCTCCGCGGACCTCGTCCATTGGGAGAAATACCCCGGCAACCCGATTGTGGGGGGCGACAAATCCAGCCCCGTGCTGGTTCCCGACGGGGAGGCCTTCCGCTTGTTCACCGTGCACCCCGCCGTGTGGGCCTACGGGCGCCGCGCGCCCGGCGCGGCCGCGCCGGCGCCGCGCGCGGACAGCTTCACGGTGTGGCAGCTCCCCAACCAGACGCGCTCCCAGATAATGTCCTATGTGGTGCAAACCGCCGGCGGGCGGCTCATCGTCCTGGACGGGGGCATGGCGGGCGACGCCGCGTATCTGCGGGCGTTCCTCAAAGAGCGGGGCGGCCGGGTGGACGCGTGGTTCCTCACCCACCTCCACGACGACCACTGCGAGGCCCTCGGCGTCCTGCTGGGCGACCCGCAGGGGCTGGAGATCGGGGACATCTGCGCCTCCGTGCCCCCCGCCGAATGGTTCGAAACGGCGTGCAGCCCCGCCGAGCAGGCAGTCTACCGCACCTTCATGCAGGCGCTTGCGGCGGCCGGCCACACCCTGGTTCCGCTGTCCCCGGGCGACATGAGGGGCCTCGACGGCGTGCTGGTGCAGGTGCTCGGCGGATGCAACCCCGAACTCCTCAAGAACCCGCTCAACAACTCCTCCATGGTCCTGCGCCTCAGCGACGCGCGGAAGTCCGTGCTGTTCCTCGGCGACCTTGGCCTGGAGGGCGGCGAGAAGCTGCTGGCGGGGCCGCAGGCCGGATGGCTGCCGTCCGACATCGTGCAGACGGCCCACCACGGGCAGAACGGCGTCGGCGAGGCCGTCTACCGGCGGATCAGCGCGAAGACCTGCCTGTGGCCCACGCCCAAATGGCTGTGGGACAACGACAACGGCGGCGGCGAGGACTCCGGCCCCTACCGCACCAAGGAGGTGCGCGGCTGGATGGACGCCCTCGGCGTCCAGAACCACCTCCGCATGTTCGACGGTCTCCAGAAGGTCGAGTGACGCGGCAGCCCGCGGGTCCTGACCGCCGGATGGGATGCCGCCGGGCCCGGAGGCGTTCCGGGAACGAGATGGCTTCGCTCCGCTCGCCATGACGCGCTTCATCACGTCATGGCGAGCCCCAGACCGCCGTGGGCGGGAATTCTGTCCATGAAGCCATGGATACGGGT
This sequence comes from Candidatus Hydrogenedentota bacterium, assembly GCA_012730045.1. Classification (NCBI taxonomy): domain Bacteria; kingdom Pseudomonadati; phylum Candidatus Hydrogenedentota; species Candidatus Hydrogenedentota bacterium. The sequence continues at coordinate 13,962 of JAAYBR010000090.1, forward strand.
GTCCTTTCCCTCTTCACCCCGGAGGGGTGAGGGCCATTAGCCGGTGGTTGA
>JAAYBR010000091.1 GCA_012730045.1 Candidatus Hydrogenedentota bacterium
CGGGGTTCTTGAAAAAATGGGAGGGGGGCCTGCTGTCCGGTGGTATCGCTGACGCTCAACCACCGGCTAATGTCTTGCATCCCTCCGGGATGCCCAAGACTTTCGCTTTCGGCCATTTCCACGTGTGACAGAGAGCAACCGGCAGCTTGGGGCGCGAAAGAATACGTCCACTTCATTAGCAGCGAAGCGAAGCCATCTCTTGCCCGCCACGGCCCGCCGCCAGCATGTCATGGCGAGCGAAGCGAAGCCATCTCTTGCCCGCCAACGCCTGATTCGCGCGGCATCTTGCCCCCCCGTCTCACGCCCCCCGCGCGTTGCCGGTTTCCGTTTCCGATCTGCTATCATGGCGGGCGTTGTGTCCGGTGTCTGTTTGCGAGGGCGTGTTTTCAACCCATTGGAGGTCGTGCCATGCGAATGACGATGGCTCAGGCGGTGATCCGGTTTCTCAAGAACCAGTACACGGAGCGCGACGGCGTCGAGCAGCCGCTGTTCGCGGGGTGCTTCGGCATCTTCGGCCACGGGTGCGTGGCGGGGATCGGGCAGGCGCTCCAGCAGAACCCCGACTTCCGCTATTACCAGATCCGCAACGAGCAGGCGATGGTCCACGCGGCGGCGGGCTACGCCAAGATGAAGAACCGCATGCAGACCTTCGCGTGCGTGTCCTCCATCGGACCCGGCGCGACCAACATGGTCACCGGCGCGGCCGGCGCCACGGTCAACCGCCTGCCCGTGCTGCTCATGCCGGGCGACATCTTCGCGCGGCGCAACGTGGCCCCGGTGCTCCAGCAGCTGGAGTCGGGGCAGACCCAGGACATCTCGGTCAACGACTGCTTCAAGCCCGTCAGCCGCTACTGGGACCGCATCAACCGGGCGGACCAGATCCTCTGCGCGCTGCCCGAGGCCATGCGCGTGCTGACGAGCCCCGCCGACACCGGCGCGGTGACGCTGGCCCTGCCGCAGGACGTGCAGACCGAGGCCTGTGACTACCCCGAGGACTTCTTCAAGAAGCGCGTGTGGCACATCCCGCGGACGCGGGCGGACCGGGCCGCGCTGGCGCGCGCGGCGGAGTGGATCCGCGCGGCGAAGCGCCCCCTCATCGTGGCGGGCGGCGGCGTGATCTACAGCGATGCCTGCGACGCCCTGCGCGCCTTCGTCGAGGCGGCCGGCATCCCCGTCGGCGAGACCATGGCGGGCAAGGGCAGCCTGCGCTACGACCACCCGCTGAACCTGGGCGCCGTGGGCGTGACCGGCACCAGCGCGGCGAACCCCATGGCCCGCGACGCGGACCTGGTCATCGGCGTCGGCACCCGCTACAGCGACTTCACCACGGCCAGCAAGACGGCCTTCCAGAACCCGGACGTGCGTTTCGTCAACATCAACGCGGCGGAGTTCGACGCGCACAAGCACTGCGCCCTGCCGGTGGTGGGCGACGCCCGCGCCGCGCTGGAGGAGCTGGGCGCCCTGCTGGCGGGCCACCGCACCGCGGCGGAGTACCAGGCCGAGGCCCGCGCCCTCCACGACGCGTGGGAGGCCGAGGTGGACCGCATCTACGCCATCCGCAACACGCCCCTGACGAGCCAGGGCGAGCTGGTGGGCGCGGTGAACGAACTGAGCAGGCCCGAGAGCATCATGGTCTGCGCGTCCGGCTCCCTGCCCGGCGACCTGCACAAGCTGTGGCGGTCCCGCCACCCGAAGAACTACCACCTCGAGTACGGCTACAGCTGCATGGGCTACGAGATCGCCGGCGGGCTCGGCGTCAAGATGGCCGCCCCGGACCGCGATGTCTACATCATGCAGGGCGACGGCGGCTACCTCATGCTGAACGCCGAGATCGTGACCTCCATCCAGGAGGGCTTCAAGCTCACGATCATTCTCTTCGACAACTTCGGCTACAAGAGCATCGGCTCCCTCAGCCGGTCGCTGGGCCAGGACGGCTTCGGCACGCGCTACGCGTATCCGAAGGACGGCATGCTCCCCGGCGACGCCGCAGGCGAGAACGTGGACGTGCTGCCCGTGGACCTCGCGGCGAACGCCCGCAGCCTGGGCGCGCATGTCATCGAGTGCAAAACCTACGACGACTTCGCCGCGGCCATCAAGGCGGCGGAGGCCGTCGAGCGGACCACGGTCATTTACGTGCAGAACGACCGCTACGTGAACGTTCCCGGATACGACAGCTGGTGGGACGTGGCCGTGGCCGAGGTCAGCGAGATGGAAAGCGTGCGCGCCGCCCGCAGGGCGTGGGAGGAGATGCGCGCGAAGGAGCGGTATTACCTGTAACCAAAGCCTTAGGCGGGAGTGGTCATGGCAAAGCGTCTGTTGAACTACATTGACGGAGAGTGGGTCCCCTCGAAGGCGGCGGAGTGCCTGCCCGTCGTGAACCCCGGCACCGGCGAACTGATCGCCGAGGTGCCGCTGTCGTCCGCCGCAGAGGTGGCCGCGGCGGCGGAGGGCGCGGACAAGGCGTTCCGCGAGTGGCGGCGCGTGCCCGCCCCCGACCGCATCCAGTTCCTCTTCAAGCTCAAGCACCTGATGGAGGAGAACCTGGACGCCCTCGCGCGCTCGTGCACCGAGGAGTGCGGCAAGACCCGCGCCGAGAGCGTGGGCGAGCTGCGCCGCGCCATCGAAAATGTGGAGGTCGCCTGCGGCATCCCGCTGCTCATGCAGGGGCGGAACAACGAGGACATCGCCCGGGGCATTGACGAGCACATGTTCCGCCAGCCCGTCGGCGTGGGCGCCATGATCGCCCCCTTCAACTTCCCCGCCATGATCCCGTTCTGGTTCCTGCCCTACGCCCTGGCGACGGGCAACAGCTTCATCGTGAAGCCGAGCGAGAAATGCCCCGTCACCCAGCAGCTGGTCTTCGGGCTGGTGGACCAGCTCGGGCTGCCGCCCGGCGTGCTCCAGCTCGTGAACGGCGGCCGCGAGACCGTGGAGGCCCTGCTGGACCACCCGGCCGTCCGCGCCGTCAGCATGGTGGGCTCCACGCCCGCCGCGCGGGCCATCTATTCGCGGGCCGCGGCCAACGGCAAGCGCGCACAGTGCCAGGGCGGCGCGAAGAACCCCGTCCTCATCATGCCCGACGCCGATTTGGAGACCACGACGCGCATCCTCGCCGACTCCGCCTTCGGCTGCGCGGGCCAGCGCTGCCTCGCGCTGTCCGTCGGCATCACGATTGGTTCAGCGCGGGACGCCTTCCGCGGGCGCTTCGCCGAGGCGGCGCGCGCGCGCAAGGTGGGCTACGGCCTCGACGAGGGCGTCGAGATGGGCGCGGTCATCAGCGCCGGGAGCAAGGCCCGCATCGAGGGCCTCATCGGCGCGGCCGAGGCCGAGGGCGCAAAGGTGCTGGTGGACGGACGCGGCCGCACGGTGCCGGGGCATGAGAAGGGCAGTTTTGTCTTCCCGACGCTGCTGGACGACGTGCCCCCGAAGGGCGAAATTGCCCGCACCGAGATTTTCGGCCCCGTCTTCAGCCTCATGCACGCCGAAACCCTCGAAGAGGGCATCGCGATGGTGAACGACCGGGCCTACGGCAACATGGCCAGCATCTTCACGGCCAGCGGCGCCGCCGCGCGCCGTTTCCGCAACGAGGCCCGCGCGGGGAACATCGGCGTCAACATCGGCGTCGCCGCGCCCATGGCCTTCTTCCCCTTCAGCGGCTGGGCCGACAGCTTCTTCGGCGACCTTCACGGCCAGGCCGAGCACGCCGTCGAGTTCTTCACGGAGACCAAGGTTGTCGTTGAGCGCTGGCCCAAGGAATGGAGCAGGAAGTTCTAGAGGAAGAGCATCCGACCGATCCGACGGATTGGACGTCCGAAACAAGAGAAAGAGGTTCTGCGGTATGGCGGAGATTCGCGTCGGCAACGCCCCCTGTTCCTGGGGCAGTCTGGAGTTTGAGGGCCTCGGCGGCCAGCCGCTTACCTGCGAGCGCATGCTCGACGAGCTGGTGGAGACGGGCTACTGCGGCACGGAGCTGGGCGACTGGGGCTTCATGCCCACCGAGCCCGCCGCGCTGCGCGCCGTGCTGGAGGCGCGCGGCGTCGTGATGGTCGGCGCGTTTGTGCCCGTGCGCTTCGCCGACGAAAGCGCCCACGCCGCGGGCGCGGAGGCCGCCATGCGCGTGGCGCGCCTGCTGGCCGGGGCCGCCGCGCCGGACCACGCGCCGATGGTCATCCTCGCCGACGACAACGGGAGCGTCCCGGCGCGCACGGCGAACGCCGGCCGCGTGACGCCCGCCCTGGGCCTCGACGACGCCGGGTGGGCCGTGTTCTGCCGGGGCGTGGAGGCCGTGTCCCGCGCCGTCCGCGACGCCACCAGGCTGCCGGTCGGCTTCCACCACCACTGCGCGGGCTATGTCGAGACGCCCGGCGAGATCGCCGCGCTCCTGCGCGGGACCAGCCCCGAACTCCTCGGACTGGTCTTCGACACGGGGCATTACGCCTTCGGCGCGGGCGACCGCGACGGCGCCGCCACCCGCGCCGGGCTGGACCGCTTCGCCGGCCGCATCACCCACATGCACTACAAGGACTGCGAACCGGAAGTGGCGGCCCGCGCCGCCGCCGAAGGCTGGGACTACTTCCAGTCCGTGGGCAACGGCGTCTTCTGCGAGCTGGGAAAGGGCTGCGTGGACTTCCCCGCCACCACCGAGGAACTCCGCCGCCGCGGCTACACCGGATTCATCACCGTCGAGCAGGACGTCCTGCCGGGCATGGGCGCCCCCAAAGAAAGCGCCCGTAGAAACCGCGAATATCTTAAGACATTGGGACTGTAAGGCGCCCCGGCGGCGTGGTATCATCCTACTGACGGAGACACCGAACCGAAAACGGGACACGGGAAACATGGACACCCTGCTGGAAGAACTCGAAAAGCTTCCCCTCGCCGAGCGCATGCAGCTCGTGGAGGACCTGTGGGACAGCATCGCCCGAAGCCGCGCCGAAATGCCCATCCCCCAGTGGCAGAAGGACGCGCTGGAGGAACGCAAGCGGGCGTTTCTACAGCACCCGGACGCCGGACAGTCCTGGGAAGAGGCCAAAGAAGACATCCTCCGCACCCCATGAAGGCAAAGGCTTCTCTGGTTCTCGCCCCCGAAGCCAAGGGGGATGTCGGGGAGGCGTACCGCTGGTACGAAACCCAGTCCACCGGTCTGGGATTGGATTATTTTCGCTGCATTGACCCCAATTTCCGGATAAGAGATCGCGCGAGTTTGGGACATTCCGCGAACGAGATTGCCGCAGTCGCTGCGCTCCTTCGCAATGACGGGCGTTTCCGCGTCATTGCGAGTCGGCCGCCCCGGCCGACGCGGCAATCTCTTGTCGGAACGACCCAGAACCTCAAAAAGTGGCGCGGCCAGCCCCACCAACCATGACGGAGTAATGAAATGGACAAGAGCCTTCTCAACATCGGCCTCATCGGCGTGGGGCGCATCGGCAAGGTGCATGCGGAGCATCTGGCGTACCGGATTCCGCGGGCGCGGCTGGCGGCGGTTTCGGACGTGAACCTCGAGGCGGCCGCGGCGCTGGGCGCGAAGCTGGGCGTGGGGCGCGTGGAGGCGGACCACCGGGCGCTGCTGGCGGACCCCGCGCTGGACGCCGTGGTGATCTGCTCGCCGACGGACCTGCACGCGCCCATGATCGAAGAGTCGGCGGCGGCGGGCAAGCACATCTTCTGCGAGAAGCCCGTCGCGCGGACGCTGGGGGAGATTGACCGGGCACTGGACGCCGTGGCGCGCGCAGGGGTGAAACTCCAGATCGGGTTCAACCGGCGCTTCGACGCGAACTTCGCGCGGGTGCGCCGGGCGATCTCGTCCGGCGAGATCGGCGAGCCGCACCTGCTGCACATCGTCAGCCGCGACCCGGGCCCGCCGCCCATCGAGTATGTCCGCGTGTCGGGCGGCATGTTCCTCGACATGACGATCCACGACTTTGACATGGCCCGCTTCCTCATCGGGGAGGAGGTGGAGGAGGTCTTCGCCGCGGGGGCGGTCCGCGTGGACCCCGCCATCGGCGAGGCGGGCGACCTGGACACGGCGCTGGTCACGCTGAAGTTCGCCGGCGGCGCGCTGGGCGTCATTGACAACAGCCGCCGCGCGGTCTACGGCTACGACCAGCGCGTGGAGGTGCTCGGCAGCGCGGGCGGCGCGGCCGTCGCCAACAACCACCCGAACACGGCGGTCATCAGCGACGCCGCCAGCGTCCACCGCGACCTGCCGCTCAACTTCTTCATGGACCGCTACCTCGACAGTTTCCTGACCGAGATGGCCGCCTTCGTGGACGCCGTGCTCGACGGCGCGCCCATCCCCGTGACCGGCGAAGACGGCCGCGCCGCCGTGGCCCTCGGCATCGCCGCCCGCCGCTCCCACGATGAAAACCGCCCCGTGCGCCTGGACGAGATCAAGGCGTAGCGGGAAGTTGGGGAGGACGGACATCCCGGAAAAGGAGGAGGGCCTTGTGACTGCGGAAGCGATGACCAAGGAAAACCGGCCGGGCGTTTTTCTCCGTTGGATCGTTCCCGCAATCTACGCGTTTTGTCTGGCGCTGGTGCTTATGAATACCGTGACCGACTACCGGCGTATCGTCCTGGCGGAGGACATTGCGGAGGCCCTACGCCGCGAACCCCCGCAGACCCTGCCGGAGCTTCGCGACTTGCTTGGTCCCCATCTGCGCGGGGTGTACAAGAGGTCGGCAGGTATCGGGGTTCCCGAGCACGATGTCGTCTGGCTCAGCCTCAAACCGCGCGTGTGGATGCGCGTGGTGGCGGAATGCACCCCCGGCACGGAAACGCTCCAGGCGGTGCGCCTCATCTATGCCTCCTCGGAGGAGGTGTCCCTGGACAACCCGCGCGAACGCCTGCCCTCCATCACGCTGCCGGGGGTGATCCTGTTCGGGGTAATTCCAGTTCTGCTCAGCCTCCTATTCAGCCGCCTCTGGCTTTGGGCCTCTCGGCCTGCGGTTCCGCGACCCGTTCACCTTCTCGCCGGTGCGGTGGCTGCGGTGCCCCTGCTGGCGGTAGTCCCCATTGGTGCCCTTTTCGCTGTGCGTCTGGTACTCTGCTGGGCCCCGTAGCGCGCGGCAGGCGGGATTCACGACCGACGGTGGGCGCGTGTGCCGAAAAGGACCGACTTTCCCTCCGGGGACATTTCACGCGCGGGCGCAGCGGGGATGGAGATACAAGCGAAAAGACGAGGCAGGCGTGACGCCTGCGCTACGGAAGACGGGGCAGGCGTGACGCCTGCGCTACGGAAGACGGGGCAGGCGGGACGCCTGCGCTACAGCATTGGCCGGCGGGCGGCTTCCGTAGCGCCGCCGTCCCGGCGGCCTTGTCTTTTTTTTCGCCTACGCCCCCGGCTGCAACCTGACAAAATGGCGTGTGACGGTGCCTGCGGCGAGCTCTCTGGCCTCGATGGTCCAAACCCCGGGCACGTCGTTTGCGGCGAAGGCCACCCGGAGGTCGAGGACGCCGCCCGGCGCGGCGTGGAAACCGCTGAACTCGGCGCGGCGTCCGTCGGGGTCGAGGATGCGCAGCTCCAGCGGGATCACCGCGTCCACCGGGTTCCCCTCCCTGTCCGTGACGACCACCCGGGCCTCCATCTCCTGTCCGCAGACCGCCGTCCTCGGCGCCTGCACCGCAACGGTCTCCACCGGAGTGCCGGTGATGAGGAAGAGCCTGCCGCCGCCCGGTTCCAGTTCGACGGGGATGCTGAGGGTGCCGCTTTCGGAGGTCGCGGCGACTTCGCGGTGCTCCACGAGGTCATAGACCCGGCCGCCGTTCCTGCGCAGGGTGACCCTTGATGCCACGAACATCCCCTGTTCCATGACGAGGCCGTGGCGGCCGACGTAGTTCCCAAACTCGCGGCAGTCGTTGACAACAAAGACGTAGTCGGAGCTTCCGTACCGGCGCAGATAGGGGAGGACGTCGGCGGGGTAAGCGGCCACGGGCGCGCGGTAGCGCCCCTCCAGGGCGGCGGACAGCGTCCCGGCGCGGGCCACGAGGGCCTGCTTGTCCTCGTCGGCCTTTTTGGTGCGGGTGTACGGCTCCAGCAGGATGTCCGGCTTCACGGCGGGGCACAGGCGGTCGTCGCCCACGAGCAGCCCCCCGGCGGCCTGGAAGGCGTTGACCTTCTCCACCACCGACGCGGACAGGACATCACAGTCCGCGAGGACCAGCACCTTGTACCCGTCCAGCCCGTGCTTCAGGATCGTCTCCTCGTACACGATCTCCGGCTGGAGGTGGGCGTACAGCAGGACATGGTAGGCGTCGCCGCCCCACGAGCCGCCCCAGCCGTAGGTGCCCCGGCCCGCGAACATGGCGGACGAAAAGCTCTCCAGGAACGCGACATCGGACCGCACGGCGGGCACCTGGAGCAGCGTCGGTCCCAGCGGCTCCACGACCGTGCGCGTGAGCTCCCGAAGGGCGTTCTGAGTTTCGGGGTGCGTGTACCGGTAGGCGGACGGCCCCTCCGTGGGCACCAGCGACTGCCAGCCGTGGTACATGATGCCGCGCACGGGCCGCGCGATCTTGGTCCAGAACGCCTCGCGCAGGTGGGCGGGCGCGATGGTGATGTAGTTCGCGCCCGGGTCGTAGTCCTCCCAGGGCGACCGGGGCGCGGCGGTCTCCGGCACGTCCTCCTGCGGGGCGGTCTGCGACCGGTACCAGATGATCTGCGTCATCTTCATCACGTCCTGGCCCTCCGGGCCGCCCCTGGCCATGGCGAAAAGCTCGTCCGTGGCGAGGCCCATGCGGAGCGGGTCCGGGTAGCTGTAGGTCCAGTGCGAGAGGAAGTCCACGCTGCCGCCGCTGCCCCACAGCGCGGGCACGCGCACCGCCGGGTCGAAGAAGGACCACAGGTCTTTCCGGTCCGTGGACTTCAGCCCCTCGTTCACGGCGGAGTGGAGGCCGTTCCACCCGTCGCCCTCGCGCCAGAACCACTGGTAGAACCGGAGCAGCGGGTCGTCGTCCGGCACCACGCGGTTCTCCGGGAACCCGGGGAGGTTCGTCCACGAGACACCGTTCTTCCCGCCGATGTTCTCCGGGTAGTCGGCCCCCGTCGCCGCGCGGCACAGCGCGCGGTCGTGCTCGTGGAAGCAGATCTGTGTGCCGTCGCGCACCTCCGTGTGGATGAGCGCGGCCTCGAAGGCCGGGAAGTCCCCGTAGGTCTGCGCGAGGGACGCGCCCACGTTCCGCGCGAAGTCGCGCACCCCCGGCGCGTTGCAGCAGAGGTTGGGGCGGTCGTAGGCCTGCCCCGGAGGCGCGGTCCGCAGGAGGTCGGCCTTCTCCTCCAGCCACGAACCCGGGCTGACGCTGACCACGATGCCCAGGTCGTTGGCCAGCGCGCGGTCGAGCATCCTGCGGCTCTCGGCCAGGGCCGCCTCGTCCACCGCGGGCGCGGGCGCGCCGGCGTCCCATATCCGGCCAAAGTCGCAGCGGAGGCCGAGGCAGTGCGTGAACCCAAGGTCCCGCAGGGTGTCCAAGTTCTCCAGCACCCCCTCCGTGCCCCCGATGCCCCACATGACCACCGGCATGCGCGGCGGCCTGCGGCCCACCAGCTCCACGGGGAAGGTTTCGGCGCCGCTGTGGGTCTGGTCGTCGTCGGTGAACGCGAAGCCGACGGACACGGCGTACACATCCGGGCGCAGGCCGGTGTCCAGGGCGCACTCGACGGTGTGGGCGGCCCCCGGCGCGATCTCGGCCACGGGGAAGGACTGCGCGGGCGCGCCGGGAACGGTGACGGTCGCCGTCAGGCCCGTGACCGGTGTGCGGCGGTGGTTGGTCAGGCGGAACCGCAGCAGGGGGGAGGGCTCCATCCGCCGGTAGACCGTCCGGACGTGCTCCGCCGCCACGGTCACAGGGCGGAACTCGCGCGCCCCGGCGGTGATGCGGATTTCATCCAGGCGACCGGGGAAGCCGTGGTAATAGCTGCCCACCCGGTCGCCCAGCGAGAGGTCATGCGCCCCCGGAAACACGGGCCCCCGCGGCTTGGTCGCGCTGCCCAGAGAGCGTCCGTCCTGGGAGAAGGTCACGGTTCCCGCGCCGTCGTAGGCCAGGGCCAGGTGCGACCAGACGCCTTTCTTGAGGACCGCCGGTTCCGACGAATACCACGTCTCAGACGATTCCCCGAACCCCAGCACGGCCCGCATGCGCTGGCCGCCCTGCTTGTCCGGCGCGTCCAGGATCCACTGGTAGTCCGCGTGGGCCACGTATTTTTTGTCCATCAGGAACGACTCCCCGTAGCCCTCGGGGAGTTCGTCCGGACACACCCACATCTCCAGCGTGAACGCCCCGGGGGGCGACAGCTCCGGCGCGTCACGCACGACCGCCGCGTGCCGCGTGTCCTCCACGGGCCACCCGGGCAACGACGCCATCGCCCCGCCGAAGCGGCCCTCCGTGGAACGGACCGCGCCCGCCAGCGTGCCGTCATGGCCCTTCCCCGACGCGTCGGCCACGGTCTCCGTGCCGCCGTCGTCAAAGTTCCACAGGGCGATGACATGCTCCCCCGTGGCGTCGTCGCCGGTGTAGGCCGCTTCCCAGGGCTCGGCGGTCTGGGCGAACAGGGGGGCGCAAAAGGCGGTGACCAGCGCCAGAATCGGGACGAAGGCGGCAGTGCGCATGTTCTTCTCCTTCGGGGCGGTCGCGGCGGCCGCGGTCTCCCGGGTTAGTTCACCGGCGTCTCGTCGAGAAACGCGTCGCTCAGGACATAGTCAACCATGGCGTCCAGCAGGCAGGCCGCCTCCGGCGTGTCCGCCAGCAGGTCCACCCCCTGCGAAATCAGCAGGCGCTCCCCGTCCGGCCCCGTCTTCTGGGTGAGGTATGCGAAGTACTGCGACTGGCCCTCGCCGACGGCGAAATGACGGAAGGTGCCGTACTGCGGGTCGAGCGGCAGCGGGAGCCCCCGCTTGATCAGCCGGAACCACAGGGCGGACAGTTTTCCGTTGTGCGGAAACGCGCCGAAGACGGGATGGCGGGCGAAGGCCGTGCCGATCTGGTCGCCCAGGGACCACCAGCCGAGGGTCACATTCGGCTCGCCGTCGGCGGGGCCGATCATGATGCCGCGCGCGCCCTTGCGGTTTGCTTCGACAAGGGCGGGATGGTCCCAGGACCCCAGCACCAGCCGGGCGTCCGCCGCCTCCGGGCTGCCCGCCTTCGCAATGCCGGGATACCGCTGTGCGAGGGTGTCAAAGAGGTCCTCCGTGGCGGCGAGGCCGGCGCCCTGCCGTTCCGGGCGCTTCGGGAAGAGCCAGAAGTCCCAGGCGTTGGCCACGTCCGTGCCGTCCAGCCGCGCCTCCAGCGCCGCGTGCGCGGGTGCCGCAAGCTCCGGCACCGTGAACACGCATTCCCCGACCTGTTTCACCTCGCCCGCCGCCGCGTCGAAGGGGCCGAGGACGCCCTCCGCGAGGACACGGTCCTCCGCCTTCAGGGTCCATGAAACCCGCGCCCCCTGCAACGGCTCCCCGCCGAACGGGGATATCCAGAGGGCGACCCGCCGCGTGTCGCCCGTCACGGCGATGGCGTCGCTCACCTCCACCCGCGCCAGCAGCGCCGTCGGCCCGTTGAAGCGCCGGAACTGGTCCAGTGTCAGCCCGCCGGGCTTCTCCTCCCAGAACGCGTTCAGGAAGCCCTGGCCCGTGTAGGTGCCCGCCTGGGCCACCATGACATCCACAATGGTCCAGTAAGAGTACCCGTCGCACGCCGGGTCGAGCCGCGCCTGCTCAATGCCCCGCTTCTGGTAATACCCCTGGAGCGCGTGGGCCGCGTCGAGGCAGGCGTCGCCCCAGGCGCGGTCGAGTCCCGCCGCCGCCAGGGACGCCTTGTAGTCCTCCAGGCTCCGCGGCGCGGGGATCGCCCCGGTGAACTTCGGCGCGAGGCGCGGGTCCATCTTGATGCCCAGGTTCAGGTACTCGTGGGCGACAAAGGGCACCGTCACCTCGTCGAACGCGCCCGGCTCCCATGGCACGATGGAGGTCGGCAGCCCGTAGCCGTTGGGCGTGAAGAAGTCCGCGTTTTCCAGGGTGTTGCAGCCGCCGTCCTGGTGCTGCATGATCCGGTCCGGGTCCGTCGCCTTGACCCACTCGTAGAGCTCGCGGTCCAGCGGGCTGCCGAGGTGCCCCTCGTTGCCCGTTGAATACGCCGCGAAGGACACATGCCGCCGGTAATGCCGCCACAGTTCCCGGAGGTCGCGGAAGGGGTCAAAAGGAAAGCCCTCCGGCGTGATGTCGTGGTAGTAGGGGAGTTCCGGCTGGATGAGGATGCCCGCCTCGTCGGCCGCCTCGAAGTACTCCGGGTTCTCGCAGTGCGTGTGGAGGCGCACGAAGTTGAACCCCGCCCGGCGCGCGGTTTGCAGGTGCTCGAGATGACACTTCCGGTTCGCCGGGGACACCAGCGTCAGCGGATAGATGTAGTCGTCGCCGAAGCCCCGCACGAGGAAGGGCGCGCCGTTCAGGAAGAACCGGCCGTCGCGCGCCTCCAGTTTGCGCACGCCGAACCGCTCATGCCATCCGTGGACCGGTGTGTCCCCGTCGAGCAGCGTCACCTCCGCCGTGTACAGGCTGGGCGTCTCCGGGGTCCACGGGCGGAACACGGCCAGCGGGACCTCGCACACTGTGTCGGCGTTGCCGTCCGCGTCGGGGGACAGTGGCTGGCGGTGTTTCCCCGCCTCCTGTCCGTCGGCGGTGCGGACGACCACCTCCACCGCCGGGGCCGCCGGCGCGCCGCCCGCGCCGCGCACGCTCACGTTCACCAGCGCCGCGCGCCTGTCGAAGTCCCCGCGCACCCAGACATCGTCCAGCCAGGTTGTCGGCGTGCCCTCCAGCTCAATGTCCCGGTAAAAGCCGCCGAACCGGTGGAAAGCCGCCATGACGCCCTTGCGGCTGGGCGTGTCGTTCCGCACGGTGGCCACAATCTCCGCCGTCTGGCCGGGGGTCACGAAATCGGTGATGTCGTATTTGTAGCTGCCGCAGTACGTGTTCAGGTGGGCCACCCGCTGCTGGTTCACCCAGAACCACGCCTCCGTCCGCACGCCGCCCACCTTGAGCCACACGCGCTTCCCGGCCCAGCCGGCCGGAATCTCCACCGCACGGCGGTAGCGCGCCGTGCCCATGTACACATGGTTCAGCGGACGGGGGATGCAGTCAAAGGGCAGCCCCCAGTCCACGCTCATGCCCGGCTCGCCCACCCCCTGCGCCTCCCAGCAGCCGGGAACCCCGATGGGGCGCGCGCCCGTCCAGTCCGGCTCGTTCCAGGCCGGGCCCTTGCCCATGCGGTGGCGCCCCATGAGCCGGGGGTCCGTCGCAAAGTCCCACGCGCCCCGCAGCAACATAATCTCCTGGAGCGGCGACACCGCCGCCGGATGGACCACGGCGGGCGTGGCGGGGCAGGGCCCCCAGGGGTCCGCAGGCTCCTCGCCCAACAGCAGCGGCGAAACCAGCACCGCCGCAAACAGCAGTCCCGTCAAACGACTCATGGCGCATCTCCCTCGAAGGCCGGCCCGGCACTTCCGCGAGCCGGAACGGTACCAAGATACTCCCCGCGGAAAAAGCATGCAAGGCGGCCCGAATCGCTGGATAAGGAATGGCCGTTGATTCACTTGGGGGAAAAGGTGCCTTGCGAGTACGCGCTGAATGAATCTGGGACGGCGAACACACCCGTTCACCCACGAGATGCGACAGAATGGGGGCGTTCTGACAAGCGATTGCTTCACTTCGTTCGCAATGACGTGCGCTTCCGCGTCATTGCGAACGAAGTGAAGCAATCGCTTGCCCGCCGCGGCTTCGGCCCATGCTCATCTTATCCGGTGATCAGGGGGCGGTGAATCCGTCACCCCTGTTCCCGCAGTGCTTCGCCGCCCGCCTCTTGACATTCCCGCGCCCCCCCCACATAATGGGCGCGCGGGCGGTTTTGGGAAAAACGGGGCCTTTCCGGGCCGAAACGCGGGTGTTCTCATGCGACATGACCTGACGCGCAAACTGTGGGCGGGGGCCTTTCTTCTGGCCTGGGCGATGACGGCGGGGGCGGCCCCGCTGGAGCGGGCCTTTGTGCTGGACGACTTCGTCGCGCCGGAGGGGGTGGCGGTGGATCCGGAAACGGGAACGGCCTACGTCTCCAACATAAACTCCGCGCCGGAAACCTACTGGCAGGACACGGGGAAGGGGTTCATCTCAAGGATGGCCCCGGGGGGAAAACTGGACAGGTTGAAGTGGGTGGACAGCACACCGGAGCATGTCCTGAACCAGCCGAAGGGGATGGCCGTGATGGCCGGGTGGCTGCATGTGGCGGACAACAAGCGACTGCTTTCCTTCGCCCTCGCGGACGGGAAACCGGGCCCGGTGGTGGAGGTGCCCGGGGCGGAGCGCCTCAACGACGTGGCGGCCTGCGACGGCAAGGTCTATGTCTCCGATGTGGTCACGGGGAAGATTTTTCGGATGGACACCAAAGCCGGAAATGCTTTGGACGTGGTCGCGGAGATTGAGGGGGTGAACGGTCTCTATGTCCATGACGGGGTGCTATTCGCCGTTTCCTGGACCCTGCACGACCTGTACACCGTGCCGCAGGACGGTTCCGGCCCGCCGAAACCCTTCCACCTGTCCAACCGGTTCAAGAACCTCGACGGCCTGCACGTCCTGCCGGACGGCACCTTTCTCGTGTCGGACTATGCGGGGGGCAAGGTCTTCGTTGTGTCGGCGAACCGCCGCCGGGCGCGGCCCGTGGCGGAGCTGTCCACGCCCGCCGACATCGGCGTGGACCCTGCGCGCGGGTGGCTCTACGTGCCGCAGTTGGAGTCGGGCAAGGTGGCCGGATACCGCCTGGGGAAACTCGCGGCGGCGGGGGAGGGGACGCCCCTCGCCCTGCTGGAGTATGACCAGCTCCGGGGCCAGATCGTGGACCGGAACAGGGGGGACAACGCCCGCCTCGCCCGCGAGGCGCACCGGCCCGAGGCGCTGATCCTGGAGACGGACCGCACGCCCGTGGACATCGTGTGGCGGCGCACGCGTGCCCTGCTTGCCCACCTGCAAACCATGCCGGACGCGCCGGACCTGGCGCACGCGGCGGCGGCGCTGGAACGCTTGCGCCCCGATGTGGAGCGCCTCCAGCGCGAGGAAACGCCCGACCCCGCAGAACTGCGTGGGGTCTTCGGCCAAATCACGGCCCTCCGCCGCGAGATCGCCTTCGCCAACCCCCTGCTGGACTTTCAGGACATTCTCTTCCTCAAACGGCACCGGTCCATCTACGAGCACATGTGCGACCAGTATTACGGTATCACCGCCCGTCCCGGAGGCGGCCTCTTCGTGCTGGAGGACGCCTTTGGCGGCGCGCCGCGCGTGCGCGACGTGCTGGCGGAGGCCGTGGTGGGGCGGGGCCGCCTGAAGGGGGAGGCCCTGCGCGGTGGCGTGTCGCCCGCAGTGCTTTCCTACGACGGCGAGGGCCTTCTGACGCAGGAGGGCGACCCCGGCGGCGGCGCGTTCCTCTCCCCGGAGCTGTCCTACGACGGGAAACAGGTGCTGTTCTCCTACGTCGAGTGCCGCGGCGATCCCCGCCACAACTTCCGCAGGGAGGAGCCCGGCAACTACTGGGAGAACCCGTGGGACCCCGGCCGCGCCTATCATGTCTTCAAGGTGAACATGGACGGCACGGGGCTGGAGCAGCTCACCGACGGCCCGTGGAACGACATCCATCCCTGCTGGATGCCCGACGGGCGGGTGGTGTTCGTCTCCGAGCGGCGGGGCGGCTTCCTGCGCTGCGGGCGCGTGTGCCCGACCTACACGCTCTACCAGATGAACGCGGACGGCGGCTTCGTCCGCCCCTTCAGCTACCACGAGACCCACGAGTGGCTGCCCAGCGTGGACCACAACGGCATGGTCGCCTACACGCGCTGGGACTACGTGGACCGCGACAGCGACATCGCCCACCACCTCTGGCTGGCCTATCCCGACGGCCGCAACCCCCGCAGCCCCCACGGCAACTACCCCCGCGTGCGCGAGTCCCGGCCGTGGATGGAGATGTCCATCCGAGCCATCCCCGGGTCGCACAAGTACATCGCCACGGCGGCCACGCACCACGGCCAGCACTTCGGCTCCCTCATCACCATTGACCCGCGCATCGAGGACGACCATTCCGCCGGCCAGCTCCGGCGCATCACCCCCGAGGCGATGTTCCCCGAAGCCGAGGAGGCACCCGGCGTTCCCCGGAAGCCCCGCGGCGGCGGCGGCAAGGGCCAGGTCTACGGCACCCCGTGGCCGCTGAATGAGGATTTCTATCTCGCCGTGTACGACCCCGGCGAGAGGCATTACGGCATCTATCTTGTGGACGGGTTCGGCAACCGGGAACTGGTCCACCGCGACCCGGACATCGCCTGCTCCAACCCCATCCCCCTGAAACCGCGCCCCACGCCGCCGGTGATTCCCGTGCAGACCAAGTACGCCGAGCGCCCGGAGGACCAGCCGAAAACCGGCACCGTCTCCGTGATGAACGTCTACGACTCCCGGCGTCCCTTTTCCGGGGGCACGAGGATTAAAGAACTGCGCGTGATCCAGCTCTTCGCCAAGTCCACCCCCGCGCCCGGCGCGCCGAACATTGGAAAGGGCGACGAGTCCATCGCGCGCGGGTCTCTCGGCACGGTGCCCGTGGAGGAGGACGGCAGCGTCCATTTCGAGGCCCCCGCCGGGGTGTCCTTCTACTTCCAGGCGCTGGACGAGAACGGGGTGGCCGTGCAGACCATGCGCTCCGCCACCTATGTGCATCCCGGCGAGCGCCTCTCCTGTGTCGGCTGCCATGAGCACCGGCAGGGCGCCCCCGTCACGCCGCAGACCCAGCCGCTCGCCCTGCGAAAGCCCCCCGCCCGGCTAAAGCCGGAGCCGGAGGGCTCCTTCCCCCTCCAATTCTCCCGGCTGGTCCAACCGGTGATTGACGCCAAATGCGCCGAATGCCACCGCACGGAAAAGAACGCCCCCGACCTGTCCGGGGACACCTTCGGCGAGCACGGCTGGTCCCAGGCCTTCCTTTCCCTCGTTTCCCACGCCTGGGCCAAGCACGGCGGAAACGGCACGGGGCTGGAGCGCAACAAAACCTCGTACTCCATCCCCGGCGAGGTCGGCGCGCGCGCCTCGAAGCTCTACCCCATGCTGCAGGCCGGGCACCACGGCGTCGAACTCACGCCGGAGGAAATGCGCCGGTTCAGCCTCTGGCTCGACGCCAACAGCGTCTTCTATGGCGCCTATCACGACACCCTCGCCCAGGCGAAGGGGGAGGTGGTTATCCCCCATTTGGACATGAAATGAGGCCGAAGACGTGCCCTACTTGGGCGACACGGCCACCACGGTGACCAGGACGGCAAAGCCCAAGGCCAGAAGCACCTGCCAGACGGTCGCCCCAAACCCGTCCGACATCTCGTGAAAGCGCCGGATTTCCACGGTCCGGGGCACCACGGTGAACAGGTCGGCGAAGCGGAAACGGGTCTCGTCCCCCAGGGTCATCCAGAATTTCCCGGAACCGCCCTCGGGCAGGAAGCCCACCAGAAAGGCGCGGCCGGCGGAAACCGGGGCGAGTGCGTCCGCGGTAAACATCCAGCTCTGGGTGCCGGTGAACCCGTCTTTCCCGTCGGCCACCGCCTGGTCCGCCGAATTGTAGACAATGGCCCCATAGCCCGGGGGAATGGGGAAGGGGAGGGGGGGCTCGGGCTGGGGCAGGCCCGGCGCGACCAGGGCCGCGCAGGGGCGCAGCAGGCGGTAGGGCTCCAGCTTGGGCACTCCCATGCGGACCGTCAGGGGTTTCTGATAGCTTCCCTCAAAGGCAAACCACAGGGCGGGCGCCGCCGCCGTCGCGTTGTGGTAGCCGATTTGCGTCCGGTCCGTGTCGGCAATCTCGTGGGGAGTGGTGAGGGAAGTCTCCCCGCCGTTCACCACAACCACGCGGTGGGTCCACGGGGAGGGAGCCTTCTCCTGCTCCTGGGCTCTGGCGCCTGCGCAGACAAAAACAATCAAAAACGCAAAACATGAGGCTAAAAACCCCTTCATTCATCACTCCTTCCGTTGGCTCTCGCGCGGGGATCGGCGCAAAAACGATAGAGACGCCCCCGAATCAGGTGCCCGCTTCGGGGGGAAGTCCCTTGATTTTCATTTCCTTCTCAAACACGGCGCCTTCCTGCCGCGCCGTTACCTTGCACACCGCGTACTCGTCATTCACTTCCGTCACCGTCAGTTTCCCCACCGGCACCTGCCGCCGCGCGATCACGCGGCCGCCGACTTCCACAGGCGCGCCCTCTTTGAGCACGCTGAACCCGTCCCCAACAGCCACGCCGTGGCGGGAACCGAGATTCACAATCACGGCGGCATCACTAGATGCATCCGCAATCAGCCCTTTCAGTTCCCGTTTTTCGGCAAAATCGCCGACAATTTTCGCCGTCAGCGCGGCAATGGCCGGGCCGGGGTCGTTTTCTTGGAGGATTTCCGACGCCTGCAGGGCGATCTCGGTGGTTTCCGTGTCCACCATCCGCAGGTAGGCGGTCACCTGGGCCCCCGTCCGGACAAACGAGACAAACCCCAGCGCGCCGGCGGACAGCACGCGGCCCAGCCGCCGCTGAACATCGCCGGAGGTCAGGTCGGAGCTGCCAAGGTCCAGTTCCTGAAGGAGCTGGTCGAGCATCGCCCGCTCCACCACCGTGGCCTTGCCGGAAGCCTGAACCCCCGCCTCCAGCTCGTGAATCACCAGGCGGTCCATTCCGGAACGGTCAAAGACCATCGCACCCCCCTCGCCGGTGGGGAGGAAGGCCAGCACGAGCGGGGCCGTGGACCAGGCATCGCGCGCGTCCAGGGCGCCGCTCTCCTTCATCTGGCGGTAACGCGCGCCCAAATCCGCAATCTGCGACTGGATCAGTTCGCCCCGTTTCGTGTCGTTGGCGGCGGCCAGTTCCGCAGCCACCTGCTTGAGCAGCAGGGCGGCTGTCGGATCACCCCCCGACGTCTCAACCGCCTTCTCAAGGGCCTGTTTCGCCTCTTCGAGGTTGCCGGTGGCGCGCAGGGCGGCGCCCTCGTTGCTCAGGGCCACAACGTTGTACGGGTCCAACGCGACCGCCTCCCGGTACTGTCCCGCGGCCTCCTCAGGCTTTCCGGCCGTCTCGGCCACCCGCCCCTTGAGGTTGGCCACTTCGGACTGCTGCCACGCCGGCACCGTGCCCGCGTCGGCGGGCAGGGCCGCAACGGCCTCGTCTACCTTGCCGTCCCGGGCCAGCGCGGCGGATTTCAGGGCCGCCGCATAGGGGTCGCCCGCCGCCTTGTCGGCGTTCTCAACGGCGGCCTTCGTGTCGCCGCGCTCCAGGGAGACCCGGGCGAGGCCCGTCGCACTGGCGATTTCCCCAAACTCGCTCTCGGCGGCGTCGAGTTTCCCCTGCGACAGCAGGACATAGCCCTTCAACTCGCGGGTTTCCCTGTCGCCGGACGCCGCCACGGCCTCCTCCACAATCGGCAGGGCCTCGGCCTTGCGCTTCCGGAACAGGTTCTCCGCGAGGGAGGCCATCAGTTTCGCGGTCGAACTGCCGCCCCCGGAGAGCACCTGCTCCACCATCCGGTCCTCGTCCGCCCGCACGAAAACGGTCATGGGCAGGGTCTTCGCGGCCTCCAGCACGGAACGGTCCTCCAGCGAGGCGGGGTCCATCACGTGGTAGGTGATCCCCATGCGGGCCGCGAAGTCCGCCAGTTCCTGCTTTTCCTCGGCGAGGCCGAGGGCGATGATGCGGAACTTGTCCGCCCCGTGCGTGGCCTGGAGGTACTGGAGCTTCGCGGCGATGTCCTCGCCCGTGTTCTTGGAGAAGAAATAGAGGATGACGAGGTAGGGGTTCTCCTTCACCACCGAGGAGAGCCGCACCGCCTGCCCGGAAAGGTCCAGCCCGGCGATTTCAGGCGCCGGACTTCCCTTGACAAACTCGGCCGCACCGGCGGATATGCCGCCCGCCACGGCGAGGACGGCCAGGGCCGCCGCGAGAACGCGGAAAAACATGACTGTTTTCACTTGGGACCTCCTCGCTGCTTCCAGAGGGCGCGCCGCGCCCCGTTTTCTCAATTATAGCACCTGGCGCGGCGGCGCGAAGGGGCGCGCGGCCCGTCATTCCCCGAAGAGGAGAAAAAGCTGCGCGTTCTTCCATTCCGGGAAGGACTGGGTTTTGTCCGCCAAGGGCTCGCTCTCGCTGCTTTCCCGTATTTGGAAACGGACGCTTTCGGCGGACTCGGGAATCCGGAGCTGGACATAGCCGTTGTCCGCGAGCGGCTCCGTGGCGTACTGGATGGTTTCGTCGTCCCCGCCAGAAGCGCTTACCACGACCTCGCGGCCTTGCAGAAACTCGATCTTTCCCTCCGCCATCCCCGCCTGGATGAAGGCTTGGCGGGTCAGGTCTGTTGCCAGATTCTCAAATTCAATTGCCAGCTCGCGGTCCTGCGTGGTGTACACATAGACCGTCACCTTGACCTCCCGTGCCGGGGCGGGGGACGCGGACGCGCTGTCGGTGACGGAAGGGGGGGCGGATGGAGCGGACTTGTCGGAGAAAAGCAGCGTCCCCCCTGCCGCCAGCAGAAGGGCGGCCACGATTCCCGCAAACAGGAGGAACTTGTTCTTGCCCGGGGCGGGGGAGGGGCGAACGCCGGGTTCTGACGCCCCCTCGGGCGGCGGACCGGCGAGGGTCTGCACTGTGGCCGCCTGCCCCGGCGGGGGCGGTCCGGCCACTGTGGCCTCCATGCCGCCGCCTGCGGCGGGCGGGGGCGTCGCCGTCCCCGTGGCACCGGGGTCCGTCACCCCTGCCGGGGGCTGTCCGACCAGGGTGCTCTCCAGCGCGCGGCCCTCCTCTAGAAGCACGGCCTCGTCCGGCTGGGGCTTGAGCGACTCGCGCAGCGCGGCGGCGAGAGCCCTTCCGGAGGAATACCGGTCATTCGGCGCCTTGGCGAGGACCTTGAGGGCCACCCTGCCCAGCGCGGCGCCAACGGAGAAATTCAGCTCGTTCGGGGCGACGGGGGCGCTCTTCAGCACGTGGTGCATGATGGTGCCGAAGGCCTCCCCCGGGAAGGGGCGCTCCCCCGTGAGCAGCTCGTAAAGAATGATGCCCAGCGAAAAGAGGTCCGACCGTCCGTCCACGCCATGGCCCATGAACTGTTCGGGTGACATGTAGGACGGCGTTCCTATCAGCACCCCCTCCTGGGTGAGGGAGGAGTCCTTGGTGCGGGCGATGCCGAAATCGGCCACCTTGGGCGGGCCGTTCCGGGGCAGCATGATGTTCGCGGGCTTGATGTCCCGGTGGACGATGCCCTGGTCATGCGCGCAGGCGAGGCCCTCGGCGATCTGGGCGACAAGCTCCACCGACTCGGCCAGGGGAAAGCGGCGGCGGGAGGCAATGTGCTCCTCCAGGCTCTGCCCCTCGACGAATTCCATGGCGATGAAGGCCGTGCCGTCCTCCTCGCCCACATCATAGATCGTGATGATGTTCGGGTGGTTCAGAATGCCGGCGGCGCGGGCCTCGCGGAGAAAGCGCTCCATCAGCTCGCCCTGGTCCTCCCGGCTGCCCAGAAGCTCCGCGCGCGCCGTCTTGATGGCCACGCGCCGCCCGATGTTCGGGTCGCGCCCCTCGTAGACAACGCCCATCGCCCCCTTGCCCAGCACGCGGACAATGGGGTAGCGGCCCAGATTCTCCGGTATTTCCCTGCTGTCTTCGGTCACTGGTGCTGTTCCTGGTTTCCGGGGCCGGCCCCGGAAAGCGCCCTGATACTGTCCGCCTCCGGCGCGTCCGGAAACCGTTCCAGATACGCCGCAAAGGCGCGGCGCGCCGCCTCCTCCTGCCCGTCGGCGAGCAGCGACACGGCGAGATTATACATCGCCGGGGGGTGTCCGGGGGCGATCCGCAGGGACTCCCGGAAGGCGTCGGCGGCCTCCGCGTGGCGCTCCGCCCGCTGGAGGGCCACCCCGAGGTCGTTCTGGACGCGGGCATCCTCCGGCGCCAGGCGCGCGGCCTCGCCGAAGCATTCCAGCGCGCCGCCGGGGTCGCCGGCCTCCAGACGGAGCAGTCCCAGATTGCGCAGCGGGGCGAGGGCCTCCGGCCGCAACTTTCGCGCGCTTTCATAGGCCGCCGCGGCCCCCTCCCGGTCGCCGCAGCCCGCGCGCGCCAGGCCGAGATTAAACCACGCCTCAAAAAAGGCCGGCAGCAGTTGCACGGCCCTCTCATACATCCGCGCCTTGTCGGCGCACGCGGCGGCGCGCACGCCCGCGTTGTAGGCCTCCAGCGCCCACAGCTCCATCTCTGTGATGCCGGGCTCCGGCGCCAGCTCCGCGTCCTCCTGCGCCGCCGCCGGGGGCCGGGGCCGCGCCACGCCCAGGCGGTCCAGCCCCGCGTGCATGCGGTCCACGGGAAGCACCACGGTCATCCAGGGCTGGTCGTTCAGCCGCCCGAGAACGATGCCGACCAGGTCGCCGCGCGCGTCAAAGACCGGCGCGCCGCTGGAACCCGGACTGGTGTTCATCTCCGCCTGGAAGACGGGCACGGAGCGGTAGGTGCGGTCCAGGCTGGACACCAGCCCCGAGACCAGGGAGAACTCCAGGTTCAGGGGGGTCGAGAGGGAGACCAGGGGCGCGCCGACCCGGAGCGACGCGCTGCTCCCGACGGACACGGCGCCGTCAAAGCGGGCATCGGCCCGCAGGAGGGAGAAGTCCAGCGCCTCGTCCACCACCTCCGGGGTGAGGGCAAAGGCGCGGCCGTCCGCCGTCTTTCCCCGGAGGTCGTCCACGCCGCCGATCTGGTGCGCCGTGGTCAGCACAATCCCGCGCGCGTCCACCACGCAGCCGCTGCTCTGCACCGGCGCGCCCGAGTCCCGGCGCGTGCCGAAAATCACAACCGCGAGGGGGAGGTTTGCCGCGGCGATCCGCTCGGCCGGGCCGCCCGGCTCCGCGGCCGCAGACGGCGAAACGGCGGCAAACAGGACACACAGCGCGCCGGCAAGGCGCGCCGCTCTGTGCGCTGCGGTCCAAAGTCTTTCCAAATCCGGCACTCCTGGGCGCTTTCCCACAGCGCCAATCATACTACACGAAACGCCGGAAGGTTGAATCCCCGTCCGGCGGACAGGTGGCATTGGGGCATGCCCTGTGCTAGAGTATGGCGGCTGGAAAAGGGTCCGGCCCCGGAGAAGCGCAGGCAATGAAGAATTGGACAGTGCTGGTGGTTGTGCTGGCGGTCGCCGCGGGGGTTTGCCTTCCCGCCGCCGGGCAGGGCGTGCTTGGCGACATCATGTCGGGGGCTCTGGTCAACCCGGAGCCCGGGGTGTTCGCGTGGTATGACGTGACGGACAAGGCGACGGGGCGCCAGTTTTTCCTGCGGCAGGCCCTGGTGGGGGAGGAGAAGGTCAAGGGGAAGACCGGCTACTGGCTGGAGACGGAAATCATCCCGCAGGTGGGCTATCCCATGATCTGCAAGATGCTCCTCACGGGGCCGGCGTCCGACCCGGCCAACATCCACCGGGTGTTTCTGCGCGACGGCGCGGAGCCCGCCGAGGAGGTGAAGCCGGAGGACGCCCGGTGGGGCGGGGGCGGCGCCATGGCCTCCGGCACCCGCAGCGTGGCGGGGGAGGAGGAGCTCACCACGGCGCAGGGTCCGTTGAAGACGGAGCATGTGGTGTTTGAGCGGGAGGGGGACCGCACGGAGGTGTGGACCAGCGACCAGGCGCGGCCCATGGGCATTGTGCGCCTGGTGTCCAAGGAGGGCGAGCTGATGCTCCGCACGACGGGAAAAGGGGGCCCCGACGCGGAAAGCGCGCTGGACCGCACCTATCCCGCCCCCCCCGGAAGCGACGACACAAAGGTGCAGGTGCAGGTGAGGGGGCAGGAGAAATCCGACCCGCCCGCCGCCGGCGCGCCGCCTGTGCAGAAGAATTTCGGACGCAAAGGCGGGACTTCCCCGGAGAACTGAACACCCCTCCGGCGCGGCGCAACCGGGTCCGTGTCCGGCGCAGGGGACACGCAGTATGCCAGCACCCCAACGGCCGCAACGCCTCCGCCGCGGCCCAACAGAAGGAATGGCCGCCCATGCTGAACCTCGCGCATTTCCTGGACGTCGCCGCGAAGCGCCACGGGGACAGGACGGCGGTCCTGCTGGACCAGATCCGCCTTTCCTATGCGGAGCTGGCGGCGCTCGCCCGGAAGACCGCGTGCATCCTGGGGGATTTCGGCGTGGGCCGGGGGGACCGCGTGGCCATGATGATCCCGAACACCCCGCATTTCCCGGTCATTTACTACGGCATCCTGCGCCGGGGGGCGGTGGTCGTTCCGGTCAATGTGCTTTTTCAGGAGGAGGAAATCCTCCACTATCTCAACGATTCCGGCGCGAAGGTGCTGTTCGCCTTCAAGATGTTCGAGGAACCGGCGCGGAGGGCCTTCGCGCGGGCGCCGGGCTGCGGGCGGCTGGTGATCGTGTCCACGCCCGACGATCTTGCCAAGCCGGAGGTCGGCGACAACTTCATGACCCTGCTGGGCGCCGCGGACGGCCGCTGTGACATCGAGCAGACCATGCCGGACGACACGGCGGTGATCCTGTACACCTCCGGGACCACCGGCTCGCCCAAGGGGGCGGAGCTGACCCACTTCAACATGTTCTTCAACGCCTACCTCGCGTCGCGGGAGATTGTCCGCTGCATGCCCGAGGACGTGTTTCTGGCGGTGCTGCCCCTGTTCCATTCCTTCGGCCAGACCTGCGTCATGAACGCGGCCATCCTGTCCGGGGCGGCGGTGACCATGCTGCCCCGCTTCGAGACGGGCAGGGCGCTGGAGGTCATCGCCCGCGACCGGGTCACCGTGCTGGCCATGGTCCCGACCATGTACTTCTTCCTGCTGAACCTGCCGCAATGGGCGGACTACGACCTGTCCAGCGTGCGCATCGCCATTTCCGGCGGCGCTGCGCTGCCGGAGGACGTCCACCGCCAGTTCCGGGAGCGCTACGGCATCACGCTGCAGGAGGGCTACGGCCTCTCCGAGACCAGTCCCGTCGCGTCGTTCACCTCGGCGGACGAGGCCGTGCGGGTGGGGTCCATCGGGCGGCCCGTCTGGGGCGTGGAGATGGGCATCATGCTTGACGAGGGCGGCCTCGCCAAAGCGGGGGAGACCGGGGAGATCGTCATCCGCGGGCACAACGTCATGAAAGGCTACCTGAACAGCCCCAAGGCGACCGCCGCAGCCATCGTGGACGGGTGGTTCCACACGGGGGACATCGGCCGGCAGGACGCCGACGGCTTCTTCTACATCCTCGACCGCAAGAAGGACCTGATCATCCGCGGGGGCATGAACATTTACCCGCGCGAGATCGAGGAGGTCCTCTACCAGCACCCGGCCGTGCGCGAGGCCTCCGTGGTGGGCATTCCCGACCGCATCCGCGGCGAGGAGGTCAAGGTCTATGTTTCCGCCAAAGAAGGGGAGACGCTTTCGCCCGGGGAAATCCGGGCGTTTCTGGAGAAGCGCATCGCCCGGTACAAGTGGCCGAGGGAGGTGGAGGTGCTGGAGGACCTGCCCAAGGGCCCCACGGGCAAGATTCTCAAGCGCGAGCTCAAACAGCGCGGGGCGGAGCAGGACTGAGTCGTCAAAAACACGCGGGGCGCCGGAAGAGTCTTCCGGCGCCCCGCCTCGTTAACCAGTCATCAGACGGCGCCGGACACCCACTCGGCGATGCCCTTCATGTCGCCGGGCACGCTCACGCGCAGCTCGTTCCAGGGGCCCTTGCCGCCCAAAGTCACCTCGGCGTTGACCTCGGACAGGTCCACCGTGGCGGGCAGGGGCAGCGCGGCCGCGGCCTCGGGGGAAACCTTGCCGCCATTAATGGCGATAAAGCCGTTGTTGCCCCGGTCCAGGGTCTTCTGGGCGACCGGCGTCGCGGAGGCCCCCGCGTCCAGCTTCTCCAGCGAGGCTTTGAGCGCGTCCATGTTGGTCGTGGCGATGACGGAGGTCTCCTTCGTCGCCAGGAAGACGCTCAGCCCCTCTCGGATGTTCTCAAACGCGTAGATGTCCGCGCCGTTGATCTGCTCCTTGGGGCCGTCCTTCGCGCCCGCCATGCCCATCAGCATCTTGATGCTTTCCGGCTTGGCGACGTCCATGGCCAGCATCCCGTCCGGCATGCCGTTGTTGACGCCCGTGAGCGCCAGGCCCACCTCCTTGCCGATCATGCCGGAAATCAGGCTGATGTACATGCCCACCTGGGCCGCCTGCGGGCTCGCCATGATCAGCGGGCGGACCGCCTGCATGAAGGCGGCGTCGTTGCGCAGGTTGAGGACCACCGGCGAGTTCTCCGGGAAGAGCGTGTGCATCTTCAGGGCCTCCGCCGGGGGCGTCACCGCGCCGGACGGCGCGGCCATCGCCAGGCGGACGTAGGACTCGCCCTGCGCCTCGCCCGCCGCCAGGACCACCTCGCCCATGATGCCCTTGAGGTAGTCATAGACCGAGGCCAGCGGCTGGCCGTTCGGCGCGGTGGCGGGGAACACGCCCGCGTCCTGCAGCCGCGTGACGGAGGTGACCAGCGCGATCTCGGCGCCCGTCTCGTAGGGGGACTGGTAGGGGGCCGCGGCGCGGGCGGCCATGCCTTTAATCATGTCCGTGGTGGAGCCCAGGAGCACCTTGTCCGCCAGGATGGCAAACCCGAGCTTCTGGGTGTCGTTGAAGAAGCCCTTCGCGTCGCCCTCGGCGTACTCGGCGGGGTCGCTGTCGAAGATGCTCTTCATCTTGTCCGCGGCCGCCTCGGCGCTGGCCACGGGGATCAGCGCGCCGTACTCGTCCATACCCGCCCCAGGCTTCTTCAGGAAAAGGGCGGCCGGCTTCGAGGTGTCCAGCCCGGCGGCCTTGAAAACCTCCGACAACGGCGCTCCGGGGGCCACGCCGAGTTTCGCGGGCAGGTCGCCCAGCATGCCGGTCAGTTCGCCCACGGCATCGAAGCCCGCGGCCTCCGCCACCGGGGCGGCCTTCTGCTCCAGGAAGTCAATCGAGGGCAGGTAGAGCGCGGCCGTGGCGCCCTCCGGGAAATATCCCAGCGGGTTCTGGGCCTGGGCTGTCACGGCCCCCGCGCACACCGCCAGTGCGGCCAAGAGCAGGCCGGTCACGCCCTTCAATACCCGTTTGTCGCGCTTCATCATGATCCTCGTTCCTCTCGTGTGAATGGTTGTTCTCGGGGCGGTTCCCCTTGTGGGGATCTTTCCGCCGCTGTGTTGGACCCGTCCGGACACCCCCGGGTTTCCCCGGCGGAGCGGAGACTCTGCCAGAAAGGGGCGGGAAAAGGCAACCTGCCCCGCCGTTTGCCGCGCCCTGCCGAAGTTGCGCCCCCTGTCGGGGAATTCAGTATAATGTCCATCCGTTAGGCGCGGCGACGGGTTGTTTTCATGCGGGCACCGGTGCGCGGCCCCGCCCCGGCGCGCGCAGGCATGGAGAACACCGCCATGACAGGCTCCCCGCGGCAGCAGGACAAACGGCCCCCCGCAAAGGCGGGCGCCAAGGGCGCAAAGGCCGGACGCCGCCGCGACACGGGGCACGACACCCTCTCGCACTCGCGCGCCCATTACCTGATGGCCATAGACACGCTGCGGTCCAGCCTGGGCTACGCGCGCACCACCGACGTCGCCGAGATGCTGGAGGTGTCCCGGGGCGCTGCGTCCATGGCCCTCGCGCAGCTCAAGAAACGGGGCTGGGTGGCCGAGGACCCGAACCGCTTCCTGCTGCTCACGGAGGAGGGCCGCCAGATCACCGAGCTGGTCTCCGAGAACTTCGCCATTCTTTCCCGCTTCCTGGAGGTTGTCCTGGGCGTGGCCAAAGACCGCGCCACCGCCGACGCCTGCAAGATGGAGCACCTCGTCAGCCTGGAGACCAGCCGCCGCCTCCAATGGCTCACGCAGTACGTCGAGGGCGACGGCGCGGCCCCCCTGCGCAAGCACATGAAAGAGTTCAAGGCCGGCGCCGCCGGCGTGGACCTGGAGAACCTGTAGGGCAGTCCCGGGGTCGTATGCGGCATTTTCAAGAGGGGAGCCGTCCCATTCGGAGAGACGGAGGGGAACAAGGGCAGACCAAAGCGCTGGAAGCGCGGCATTCAACAGCCCGGGGCGTGAGCCCCGGGAAGAAAGCGCCCCCCACCCCAGTCCCGGGAGCCCCGAAGGGGCGGCACAAAGACCTTCCGCGCTTGTGCCGCGCCTTCGGCGCTTCGGAACGTGGTGTGGACAGCTGCTCCTCGGCGGTTGGAGTTCCAGCCCGTGTCCCCTCAAAAAGGGCTTCCGCCGCTACTTGACCAGGATACGGGCGTTGTCCGAAAAGGGGCAGGGGGTTTCCAGACCGCGCCCTATTTCTCCCGGGGGCGGCGCTTCTTCTTCGTCTCAGCAAGCGCGAGCGGGGCGGTCAACTGCTCATACAACTGAAACAGATACTCGACCCGTTCCCGCTCGCTGTTGAATGGCGCGGCCCGGTAGCACCGGTCCACCGCCCGGTCCAGAGCCTGATGCGCTTTGAGCAGTGGCGCAGGCATGGTAAGAGGATCATAGAGGTCCGCCAGTGTCGCGCCTTTGTCTATGAACCCAGCACGGACATCCAACACCTTATGGGCGCAGTCGGCGATCTGTGTTAGCAGTGTTGTCGTGGCGATCTCGGGCCAAGGGAAGTTGTTGTAAACAAGGGAATTGGAGTAGCTATAGTCCGACTTCAACCGTCCGCACACCTGCCTCATCCAAGCCATGTGCATCAGGCTGGTGAGGATGCCAAAGTGGAAGACGGTTGCATCCGGCACAAATTGGATTTTGTTGCTGCAGATGACATCGTTGGACAGGTAGGCCATGGGGACATAAAGGCGGCGTTCCGAGGATACTTCCGGGATGGCCAGATACGGCGAATCCGGTTGGGCAATCTGCCGGAAAAGGGTCGGAAAGTCAGCATACCGGCGGGTGGAGGCTGCCTTGCTGGCCAACCGGAACGCGCGCACGCGCTTTATGCGCTCCGTCACCAAGGGGAGTGTGGCCAGTTCCTGCGGGGCTGCATCCTTGAGCCAAAGGCAGTAACGCTCCCGTTCGTTGATGAAGTCCCCGCCACTCATGTAGCGGCGAACAAACTTGGCCGCCCCGGGCTCCTTTCGGAGCAGTTCGTCCCGCTCCTCCGGGGAAAGGATCAGGTGCCCCCCGTCGGTTGGTTTGTTGCCCCACAACATGCGGGGAACGCGGCACAGGGGGGCGGTCCGGTTGGTGACGGCCAGATCGGCCCCCTCGATCAGGTACGGGCTGATATTCGAGACAACCTCCTCCTGTGCCTCTCCGCCAATGTCCTGATAGTCAAAAAGCCGTTTCGGGCCGCGCTCGAGAACCCCAAAACCGATAATGACCACATGGACGTGGGCACGTCCTCTGGCCTCGCTCTGCCAGGCAAAGGTGCGGTGGGCAAACAGGATTTTGAGCTGGTAGCGGTTGAAGAGCTCCGACCACAAAATGCCGACCTGCTCTCCCTGCGTGATGGAATTCGTCGAGACAAACGCGCAGGGAGTGGGGCGTTCCTTGATGTATTCGGCGGCCTTTACATACCAGTTGCAGACATAATCAAGGACTCCCCGGGCGCCAACATTGGCCAAGACCGTTTGCTGGTCCTCTTTTTGTTCCTCGGTCTGGTAGTGATGCCCGACAAAAGGCGGATTCCCGAGAACAAACGAGCATTCCTCCGCAGGGAGAAGGTCGTTCCAGTCCATGCGGAGGGCGTTGGCGCAGCGAATGTGGGGGGTGGCCTTGAGGGGAATGCGCTGGAACATGACGCCGGTACTGAGGCTGAGTTCCACGTTCATCTGGTGGTCGGTGAGCCAGAGGGCGGTTTCGGCGATGCGGGCGGGCCATTCCCCGATCTCAATGCCGTAGAACTGGTTGACATCGGTTTTTGCCCAATGCCCACCCTCGCCCAGGTTTATTTCCTGCGCGCGGTTGCTGAAATCGTACAGGGCATCGAGGGCGCGGTGTTCGAGACGGCGCAGTTCCCGGTAGGCGATGACGAGGAAGTTGCCGCACCCGCAGGCGGGGTCGAGGAAGCGGAGCCCGGCGAGCTTGTCGCGGAAGGCCTCCAGCCGTTTGTTGCGGTGCCCCGGGCGGTTGTCCTTTCTGATCTGCTCAAACTCCGCGTGGAGTTCATCCAGAAAGAGGGGGCGTATGAGCTTGAGAATGTCGCGCTCGGAGGTGTAGTGGGCGCCGATCTGACGGCGCTCCCGGCCGTCCATGATGCCCTGAAACAGGGAGCCGAAGACGGCGGGGGAGATGCGCGACCAGTCAAACCGGCAGGCGGCGATCAGGCTGTTGCGCATGTCGCGGTTGAAACTGGCGGTGTGGAGGGGATTGGCGAAGAGGTCCCCGTTGATGTAGGGGAATTCGGCCAGGTCCTCGTCCAGGTGGGAACCTCTCTTCTCCAGCGGCGTGTCGAGCACCTCGAAGAGGTGGTTGAGCTGCGCGCCCAGGTCGGAGCCGTCCTCGCGGGTCCGGTTCTGGAGGAACAGGTCAAACTGGTTGGTGTCAAAGATGCCGGTGTCGTCGGCAAAGAGGCAGAAGAGCAGCCGCACCAGCAGCCGCTCCAGTTCCGGCCCCGTGTAGTTGCCCGCCTCGATGGTGTCGTGAAGCCGCGCCATGATGGCGGCGGCCTCAAGATTCGCGGGGTCCTCCTCGCCGAAGGTGTGCGTCTTCTGTCCGAGGAAGAAGGCAAAATGCTTGATGTGCTTGTGGAGATTCTGAAGGCGAAACTCGAATCCCCCATCCCCCTCTTCCCCCTCCAGATCATAGAGAACCATGCGGGCGAAGTCGGAGACGATGACATAGCGGGGGATTTCGCTTTCCCGGCCCGAGGAGGCCAGTTCCCCGATATAGGCGAAGGCCTGGGACTCCGCTTTGTCCAGGGGCTGTCCGGCGCTCTTGTGCTCCGCCAGCAAAGTGCCCGGCCAGAAAAGGTCAATGCGGTGATGGGTGTTCTTGAGGCTCTTGACCCGTTCCTCGAACGAAGCCACCAGCCTGCGCTTCTTTCCGAAGACGGTGAAGAACTCGTTCCAGAAGGTCTGCGCCTCGGCGCGCTCATCCCCGGCGCCCTTCCAGTCCCTTGAGAACGTGATGGCACGCGACCGTATCTCGTTCCAGGAAAGGCTCTGCATGCGCTGTCTCCTCCCGACCCTGCCGGTTCATACCCAACAACGATTTGCTGTGTGCGGATGCCCTCCGGTGTGTGTCCCGGCGTGGAAAGGCCGCCGGGACGGCGGCGCTACGGAAGACAGGCGCTTCACGAGCCCATTATCCCTGTTCGCATTGATGGGGTCAAGATTGACGCAAAGGCGCCGCTACTTGACCAGGATACGGGCTGCGACCGTGGGGCCTTGGGGGATTCCGGCGCGGAGTTTTACCCAGTGGCCGCCTTCGGGCTCTTCGATCGGGGCTTCGGGGAGGGTTAGGGTGGCATCGAGGGGGACGCGCCCGCCGGGGGCCACGCGCAGGGGGAGGGTGTCCGGCGTGAGGGTCCAGCCTTCGGGGAGGGACTCGGCGCGGAGTTCGCCCTCGAAGCCGGAGTCGCCGAAATTGTAGGCGTACATGCGGACGGGGGCGGGCTTTCCGGCGGGGAGGGCGTAGTCGTGCTCGTCGGTCCAGCCAATGGTGTTGCGGACCACTTCCGCGCCGGGGAAACTGAGCTGCAGCACGACGGGCAGGGGCTCCCCTTCGCGTCGGGGTACCGCGGGCGGCGGGGTGAGCGGAAGGGCGTCCGCCGCACCGCGCGGGCAGGTTAAGAAGACAGGGGCGGACACGGCCCTGTCGGGCCGTTGCACGGCGCGGCCGAGGCAGTCATGGCAGACCGCACCGGGGGCGAAATCGGCGGGCAGGGGCCAGGGGGCCTCGCACTTGCCGCGTTCGGCCCAGTCCACGGGGCGCTCGGCCCAGACCACCACGACATCGCGGGCGTCGGCGCCCTCCGGTGACCGGAACGCCACCACGCGGGTGTCGGGCTGGCCGGGCGGGGTCCACGCGCCGAGGCAGCGGGTGCCCGCGAGGCGCCGGCCAAGATTGGCCAGAGCCACATAGCCCGGCCGGGGCGTCATGTCCTCGCGGAGGAGGCCGAACTGGATGCGGTTGCCGCCGTGCTCCTCCTTGTACTGGCCGAGGATGAAGTGAAAGCACTTCTCCGCGCCTGCGGCGAGGGCCTGGGCGTACTCCTGGGCGACGAACTGCGCCTTGAGCGCGGCGTCGGCGGGGGGCAGGTCGAGGTGGGGCATGCCGGGCGGCGAGGCGATGCCCCGGTCGCTTTCGGTGACCCAGACCGGGCGTCCGGACGCGGCGTCGCGGGCCCCGGCCCACAGGCGGTCGTAGTCATGGCACCAGTCGTAGGAGTGCATGGCGTAGACGTCGAAGTAGGGCCAGGTCTCATTTTCCAGCACACTGCGGACGAGGCCGGGGGTGTTGACTCCGGCAATGGGCTGCCAGAAGACCAGGGTTTCGGGCCGGCCTGCCTTGAACCCCAGGCAGGCGGCCTTCTGCCACGCGCAGATGTCCGACCCCGGCCACCCGCCGAAGGATTTGGCATTGGCCTCATTCCAGGGCTCCCACGCGGGAACCCGCGCGCCGAAACGGGCCGACGCCAACCGGCAGAAGGCGTGCAGTCTCCGGAGGTCCGGAACGCCGTCCGCGTCGCGGACGCGCGGGGGCATGTCGTGGAACACCTGGAGCAGTTTCAGCCCCGCCCCGCTCTGGAGGTCGGCGGTCGCGTCGTAGCGCGTGGACTCCGCGGGGCGGCCCTCCTCCGGCTCCACCTCGCGCCAGCGCAGGCGGTCGCGCACCCAGCGCACCCCCGCGAGGGCGGCGATGTGCGTCATGGCCCGCCAGGCCTCCGGCGAGTCCGGGGCCACCCACGACAGGGCGACATCCAGCGCCACGGGGGAGTCTTCCGGCAACGGCACCGGCAGGATATCCAGCACGGCGGCGGTGGTCCAGCCGAGGGGCTGCCCGTCGGCGGCGCGGAAGACCACCTGATACCAGCCGACCCCAGGGGCCGGTTCCGGCGTCAGCACGCCCTCCGTGACTGTTCCCGTCGCCACCTCGCGGCCCGCGTCATCCAGCAGGACGGCGTCAGCGGCGCCCGCCACGGCGGCGGGCACGGGGATGCGGACAGAGACCCCGGTCAGGAAGACATTGCCCGGCGCGGGCAGGCACACCGTCTCCTCCAGGGTGTAGGCCACGGGCGGGGGCGTCTGCGCGGCGGCGGGCACCAGGGGGCACAGCAACAGGGCGAGGGCCAGAAAACGCGCGGGCATGGGGAGTCCTCCGCTCAGGGCTGGCGGTAATACTGCATGGCCTCGGGGATCATCTGCTGGATGGCGGCGATGCGGTTCGCCGGGGCCGGGTGCGTGGAGAGGAACTCCGGCGGGCGCTCGCCGCCCGAGGCGTTCATGCGCTCCCAGAGGGGGACGGCGGCATGGGGGTCGTAGCCCGCCATGGCCATGAGGATGAGGCCGATGCGGTCGGCCTCGTACTCCATGTTGCGGCTGAAGGGCAGCACGACGCCCACATTGGTCACCAGCCCGGCGGACTGGAGGAAGAGGTCGCGGGTCTGCGCGGGCTTTGACGCGAGGGCGGCCGAGAGCGCCGCGCCGCCCATCTCGAGGGCGAGGGCCTGGCTCATGCGCTCCGCGCCGTGGCGCGCGATGGCGTGGGCGATCTCGTGGGCCATGATCACGGCGAGGCCGTTGTCGTCCTGCGCCACGGGGAGGATGCCGGTGTAGACGGCCACCTTGCCGCCGGGCATGCACCATGCGTTCACCGTGTCATCCTCCTGGATGACGATGAACTCCCACTGGAAACCCGACGTCCGGCCCTGCGCCGCGAGGTGCTGGTCCGCGGCGCGTGCGATGCGCGCGCCGATGTCCGTCACCCGCTGGTTGGTTCCGGCGTCCGCGCACAGCGGCTCCGTCTGCTTGACCTCCTGGAACTGCTGCACGCCGAGAGTGTTCATTTCTCCGTCGCCGACGAGCAGCAGCTGGTTGCGGCCCACAAAGGGGACGGTCTCGCAGGCCGTCGCCAGCACCAGCACCGCGCCGGCGGCGGCGGCCATCAGGCTTCTCTTCCACAAAGTGCGCATGGTCTTCAGTCTCCTGTTTTCCGGCGGCGTCCGCCGCGCGGGGGGTGTTCAGTTTCTGGCGGCGCCCTGCCGCTGCTTCCATCGGGGGAGGTCCGGCGCGGGGTCGGGCCGCCGGTGCGACGGCAGCCCCATCCCCCCGGAGAAGAACGCGGTGTCCTCGCCGAGGAGCGTCTCCAGCAGGGGGCGCAGCGCGCGGGCGTTCGACACGCGGCAGGACTCCGGCGCATGGACCACCACCTCGTCGTCGTTCGCCATGCGGCAGTGCAGGTAGACATCGCAGGGGCCGGGATGCGCGGCCAGCGCCTCGGCGACCCTTCGGAGGGCCTCGGGGTTCTGGTGGGGGATTTCCAGCCGCACATGCAGGGCCCGGGTCAGGTTCCGCTCCGCGTCGTCAATGAGCATGATGTCCTCGACGAGGTACGAGAGGCGCTCGTTCCGGAAGTTGGCCCTGGCGCGGGCGATGACCACCATGTCCACCTCCATGAGGTGGGCCTTCTGCCGATAGATCTCCGAGAAGGCCGTCAGCTCGCAGGAGCCCCGCAGGGTCTCCAGGGTGACGAAGGCCATGGGGTCGCCCTTCTTCGTCGAGATGCGCCGGATGTTGGTGATGACGCCCGCCAGCACGCGCTCCTCGCCCTCGCGGGGTTCCCGGGCCAGCACTGCCGGCGGCGTTCCGTAATGTTCAATGATGTCCCGGTGGAGCCAGAGGGGGTGCGAGGTGATGTAGAGGCCCAGCACCTCCTTCTCCGCCTCCCAGAGCTGGTGGTCCGGCCATTCCGGGAGCGCCGGCTTCTCGTACATGCCGGCCAGCTCCTCCGCCATGCCGCCCATCTCGAAGAGGGAAGTCTGCCCCGCCAGCTGGTCCCGCTGGAAGAGCTGGCTCTCCGAGACCGCCCTTTCCATGGCCGCCTCCACCTGGCGGCGGTTCCAGCCGGTGCCCAGAAACGCGCCCGCCTTGTTCAGGCTCTCCAGCACGCGCATGTTGGCCACCTGGGGGGTCAGGCGCTTGCAGAAGTCGTAGATGTCGCGGTAGGGGCCGTTCGTGTCGCGTTCCCGGACAATTTCCTTGCAGGGCGCCTCGCCGACGTTGCGCACGGAGCCGAGGCCGAAGCGGATGAGCCCGCTGTCCACGGTGAAGCCCTGCCTGCTCCCGTTGATGTCCGGGGGCAGTACCTCGATGCCCATGCGGCGGCATTCCTCGATGTAGACCGCCGTCTTCTCCAGGTTGCCGGTTTCGCCGGTGAGCAGTGCGCTCATGAACTCCAGGGGGTAATTGGCCTTGAGGTAGGCGGTCTGGTAGGCCACGAGGGCGTAGGCCGCGCTGTGGGACTTGTTGAACCCGTAGCCGGAGAAAGTCTCGATCTTGTTCCAGAGGGTCTCCGCGAGGGGCTTGGCGATTCCGTTCGCCACGCAGCCCCTGACGAAGCCCTCCTTTTGTCTGTCCAGCTCCTCCTGCTTCTTTTTGCTCATGGCGCGGCGCACGATGTCCGCGGCGCCCAGGGTGAATCCGGCGCAGGCCTGGGTCATCTGCATGAC
The DNA here is from genome assembly GCA_012730045.1 of Candidatus Hydrogenedentota bacterium. Classification (NCBI taxonomy): domain Bacteria; kingdom Pseudomonadati; phylum Candidatus Hydrogenedentota; species Candidatus Hydrogenedentota bacterium. Next base: position 35,620 of record JAAYBR010000091.1, read on the forward strand.
CTGCTCCTGGTACACCGGGATGCCGTAGGTCTCCTTGAGGACCGGCTCCAGCAGGGGGTGCTCATACTGGATTTTGGACGGGTCGAACTTGTTCGCGATGTAGTTCGGGATGAGGGCCATGGGGCCGGGGCGGTAGAGGGCGACCAGGGCGCTCATCTCCTCCAGGGACTGGAGGCCGATGTTTTTGGCCAGGTCGCGCATGCCCGGGCTTTCCAGCTGGAAGATGCCCATGGTCTGCCCGGAGCGCAGGAGGGCGTAGGTGGTGTCGTCGTCCAGGGGGAGGTTGTCCAAATCCACCTCCACGCCCCGGTTCCGCCGGATCATCTCCACGGCGTCATGGATCATGGTGAGGGTGCGCAGGCCCAGGAAGTCCATCTTCAGCAGGCCGATCTTCTCCACGCAGGACATGTCCATCTGCGTGGACACGGTTTCGGTGCTGTTGTCCTTGTAGAGGGCCACGTGGTCCGTGAGCGCGTGGTCGCAGATGACCACGCCGGCGGCGTGGGTGCCGATGGACTTGATCGTCCCCTCGAGGCGCCCGGCCAGGCGCCACAGGCGGGCCACCTGGCGGTCCTCGTCCACGAGCCGCCGGATTTCGGCGTCGCCCTCGTAGGCCGTTTTCAGGGTGGCCTTCGGGTCGGCGGGGAGCATGCCGGCGAGGCGGTTCACGTCGTTGAGCGGCATGCCCAGCACGCGGCCCACGCTGCGCACGACGTCCTTCATCAGCATGCGGCCGAAGGTGGCGATCTGGCTGACGTTGTCCGACCCGTATTTCTCCTTCGCGTAGGCGATCATCTCCGGGCGCCTTTCGAAGCAGAAGTCAATGTCGAAGTCCGGCATGCTGACGCGCTCGGGGTTGAGGAAGCGCTCAAAGAGGAGGTTGTAGCGCATGGGGTCGAGGTTCGTGATGCGCAGGGCGTAGGCGACGATGCTGCCCGCGCCCGAGCCGCGGCCCGGCCCCACGGCGATCCCCACTTTCCGGGCGTGCCGGATCAGGTCCCAGACCACGAGGAAGTAGTCCACGAAGTTCATCTGCTCGATGACGCCGCACTCGAAGTCCGCGCGCCTCCGGTGGGTTTCCGGCGGCGGGCTGCCGTAGCGCGCCGTGAGCCCCTCCGCCACCAGGTGGCGCAGGTAGGCCGCCTTCTCCCAGCCCTCCGGCACGGTGTAGTCCGGGATGAGGCGGAGCCCTTCGGGAATCACCAGGTTGCAGCGCTCCGCCACGGCCAAAGTGTTTTCCAGCGCCTCGGGCCAGCGCGCGAAGCGGCTGCGCATCTCCTCCGGCGGGCGGAAGAAGAACTCGTCGTTCGGCAGGCGCATCCGGTCGGCGTCGTCCAGCGACTTGTGCGTCTCCAGGCACAGGAGCACGTCGTGGGCCTCGCTGTCCGCCCGGTCCGTGTAGTGGCTGTCGTTCGTGGCCACCGTCAGCAGGCCGCGCCGCGCCGCGATCTTCACCAGCTCCGCGTTGACCCGTTCCTGCTCCTCCATGCCGTGGTTCATCAGCTCGATGAGGAAGTTTTCCGGGCCGAACATCTCGGCGTACTTCGCCGCCGCGCGGTCCGCGGCGTCCAGGTCCCCTCCCAGGATGTGCCGGGCGATGCGGCCGCTGAGGCAGGCGGAGGAGAAGATCAGGCCCGCCCGGTGGCGGTCGAGGGTCTCATCGTCCACCCGGGGTTTGTAGTGCATGCCGTCCAGGTGCGCGATGCTGCTGAGGCGGCACAGGTTGTGCCAGCCCTCCTCGTCCCTGCACAGGGCCACCAGGTGCTCCGCCGCCGCGCGCGCGCTCTTGGCGCTCTTGTCCCCCAGGGTGGTGGGGGAGACATACAGCTCGCAGCCGATGATGGGCTTGATCCCCGCCGCCCGCGCGGTCTGGTAGAAGTCGAAGACGCCAAAGAGCACGCCGTGGTCGGTCACCGCGCACGCCGGAATGCCGTAGTCCTTGCAGCGCGCAATGATTTCCTTGGGCTTGCTCAGGCCGTCCAGCTTGCTGTAGTGCGTGTGGACGTGCAGGGGGATGTACGGTTCGGCCATCAGGTGAACAACTCCAGCACCATGTCGAGCGCGGCTTCCGCGGTCCGCTTCTTGACGGCGCCGCGCGTTCCCGAGAACCGGAACTCCCGGCACGCCGTTCTGCCGTCCGGGCTGGCCGCCGCGATGTAGACCAGCCCCACGGGCTTCTCCGTCGTGCCGCCGCCGGGCCCCGCGATGCCCGTCACCGCGAGGCCGTAGTCCGCCCCGAGGCGACGGCGCACCCCCTCCGCCATGGCGGTGGCCGTCTCGGCGCTCACCGCCCCGTTCGCCGCCAGCACGTCCGGCGGCACGCCCAGGATCGTCTCCTTCACCCGGTTGCTGTACGCCACCACCCCCCCGACAAAGAAGCCGGAGGCCCCGGAGACGTTGGTGAGCAGGTGGGCGATCAGCCCGCCCGTGCAGGATTCCGCCGTCGCCAGCGTGCTGCCGGACTCCAGGAACCAGGTGACGGTCTGCTGCTCAATCGAGGATGAATCAGCCATACCCTTGTTCCTCCATGAACGCTTCCACCGGCGGCGCACGCCGCCGGCCGCGCGCGGTGTTTCAGCCCGATGGCCAGTGTAGCAAACCGGGGGGGGCTTTTCCATCCCGGGCACCGTTGGAAAACAGGCGTTTCCCGCGGGTATCATGGCCGGAACCGGACGGGAACGCCCGAAAGAAGGAAACCGCAAGATGTTGAAGGCTAAATGGTTAAAGGTTGTGAACGTACTGCTGGCCCTGTCGTTTCTGACCCAGGCCGGCTCGGGAATCTTCAAGCACTCCCTGTCCCATGACGCCTTTGAGGCGCTGCATGAGGGCGGCGGGTGGGTGCTGGTTGCCCTGGCGGCGGCGCATGTCGTCCTGAACTGGTCGTGGATCCGCGCACAGATGCTGCCCGGAGCCCGCAAGACCGCCGCCTAAACAAAGGAAAAAGCCCCCATGACGGGACGGGAACGCATTCTGGCGTGCATTGAAAACGGACGTGCGGACCGGCTGCCGTTCATGCCCATCACCATGATGTTCGCGGCGGATCTGACCGGAAAGCCCTACGGGCAGTACGCCACGGACCACCGGGTGCTGGCGGAGGGCCAGCTCCGGGTGGCGGAGCGGTTTGGGGCGGATTTTGTCTCTACCATCTCCGACCCGGCCCGCGAGGCGGCGGACTGCGGGGCGCGGGTGGTCTTTTTTGACGACCAACCCCCGGCGCTGGATGAGGGAAACGCCCTGCTGGCGGACACGGCGGCGCTGAAGGGGCTGAAGGTGCCGGACCCGCTGGGCGGGGGGCGCATGACGGACCGTATCCAGGGCCTGGCGCTGCTGCGGGAGCGGGTGGGCCGGGACCTGCTGGTGGAGGGCTGGGTGGAGGGCCCCTGCGCGCTGGGCGCGGACCTGCGCGGCATCAACGCGATCATGATGGACTTTTTTGAGGATCCGGGGTTTGCCACGGACCTCATGACGTTCTGCGTGGAGACGGCGCTGGGCTTCGCGCGGGAGCAGATCGCGGCGGGGGCGGACCTCATCGGCCTGGGCGACGCGGCGGCGTCGCTGGTGGGGCCTGCGGTGTATGAGGAGCATGTGTGGCCCCTGGAGAAGCGGCTGGTGGAGGGGATTCAGGCGATGGGCGGCCGGGTGCGCCTGCACATCTGCGGGAACACCAACCCCCTTCTGGAGGGCATGGGCCGGCTGGGCTGCGAGATTGTGGATTTGGACTACATGGTGTCCATGGCGGCGGCGCGCGCCGCCATGGGGCCGAAGCAGACCCTGCTGGGGAACATCGAGCCTGCGGGCGTCCTGCGCAACGGCACCTCGGACGCGGTGCGGGCGGCGCTGGGGGCGTGTCATGGCGACTGCGGCGATCCGTATATTGTGGGGGCGGGCTGCGAAGTGGTCCGCGACACGCCCCACGTGAATCTGGACACCATGGCGGAATACGCGCGCGGGGGCGCCAAGTCGGCTTTTTAGCCTTATTGCGCGCCGGTTGACGGTTTCCGAAAACGCATGGTAAAGTTTTTATGGTGGTGAATTAGGAAAGTTTCCCCATGCTCTCGTTCCTGAAAGTCAAATGCCCGCACTGCGGAGCCGAAGGCCATCTGGTGGCGCCGCCCGTCGGCGCCATCGTGGTCGGCGAGTGCCCGAAGTGCGCGGAGATGGTGGTCCTCTTCGGCGGGGAGGTGCTCCCCCTGGAGAAGGCCCGCATGACGCCGGGATCGGAGGAGGCGCGCCGCCACCTGATGGACGTCATCGCCCGCCGCCTGTGGGGCAGAATCAAGCAGGATTTCCCGGAAAAGGCCGCCGGGAAATCGCCGGAGCTCTCCTCTCCGCCGGGAAACGCGCCGCACTTCATGTCCGACGGACCGCCCTCCCCGGAACCCGGCGCCCATGCGCCGCGTTCGGAGCGGCCGCGCCCCGAGGCACCCCGCGCGGAGAAACGCCGCCCCGCGCCCGAGGGCGGCGGGGGCCGGTTCAAGGGCAGGGGCCTCATCACGCGGGAGGAGATGGAGCACTACGCCCGCGTGGAGCTGGACCTGCTGGACGACAAGGAGTTTTTCAAGGCGACCTTCGGCTGAGTCCGGGTCTTTTCCATTCCCCTGATCACGAAGAGGGCGGGGTCTGTTTCTCCGCCGGGGCGGCCTCGGGGGGGGCCTCCGCCGCGGCTTCCTGCGGGGGTTCCACAACGGCGGGCACGGGAGGGCGGTCTTCGGGCCGCAGGAAGAGCTGCTTCAGGTCGTATTCCACAAAGTGCTGCTGCGAGGCGTCCTGCCCGTCCTTCGCGTGGGCGACCCACATCTTCAGGTTCGTGCCGTCCGTCAGCACCGCGTGCAGGTTGGTGTTGACCATGGCGGTCGCTTTCAGGATTTCCAGGGCGGCGGGGGCGTCAATCTTTCCGTACTGCTCCTTCACCCGCGTGGCGATGCCCTTGTAGCGGTGGTCGTAGGAGTTGGAGCCGTAGGGCAGGTCGGGCGCCTTCGCGCAGCGCTGGAGTGACCGCACCGTCGGGTCCATCGCCTCGTCGGCCCGGAACACGGCGTCGGGGATGCGGATGGCGTACTCCACCGTCTCCTTGGGGTCGTCGGGGCCGAAAATGGCCACCTGGTTCGCCGTGGTCTCGTAGGCGCGGGCGTCGGGCGCCTTGCCGTCGGACACCACATAGTTGTAGCCCACGGTGTGCTTCACGCTTTTGACCAGGCGGGTGACCTCGTCGAGGTTCGGGCACTCCTCCAGCATGCGGCGCATGACCAGTTCCAGAGGGAGTCCGCGCAGGGAACCGTCCGACGTTACGGCGCCGATCTGGCTGATCGTGATCTGCTCGCGGTTCATGCCGCTGAGCACGCCGATGATCCCCGCGTAGCCCGCGGAGGCGAAGGGAATCAGCCCCTCGGGCTCGTAAATCGCCAGAATCGCCGTGTCCTCCAGCCCCGCGTCCAGAATCCAGTCGAAATTCCGGCCGTGGTACAGCGCGCCGCCCACCGTGGCGCCGCCGAAGACGGCAAAGGCGCTGCACCCGCGCTCCGTGATGACAGAGATGACGCTCCCGCGGCGGATCATCTGGAGGTCGCACCCGGACGCGTCCGCCAGCCCCTCCATCTCCCGCTTGTACCGGTCGGGGATGTAGGGCGAGCAGAGCTGGTAGGTGATGTCGAGGATGAGGTTGGCCGCGAATTTCGGCAGGCCGACCTCCTGTTTCGCCCGGTCGAGCATTCCGTCAAACCGGGCCACCGTCAGCAGCACTTTCTCCTTGGCGAAATGCCCCCGCTGGTAGCCCATCTCGTAGGGCGTGCCCTTGAGATGCACGACCAGGGTGCCGTCCACCTCCTCGGACCAGCCCTTGGCCGCCGGGTCCACGGCCTCCTTCGGCCCCCGGCCCGGATGGAGCCAGAGCCAGCCGCCGGCCGCCAGAATCAGCAAGAGCCCGGCAAACCCGAGAAACAGCCGCTTGAGAAAACGCCGCATAAAAACTCCTTTTACCGGGGCGAACCCCGTTCATCTGCAAAATATGATACCCCGCATCGTTTGACCACGCACCTTTTCCCCCGGTTTCCCGCAAATTCGCTATACTGTCGGCGAACGTGCAACGGAAAGGGCATTCCATGAACAAGGGAACGGCGAATGGACTGAGCAGGCGCGGATTTTTGGCCGGGGCGGCGGGCGGGGTGCTGGCTGCTGGGATGCTGGCCGGGCGGGCGGCGGACGCAGAGGGGGGATGGGTGCGGCTGGGCGCGCCGGTGCCCCTGGAGGGGGACGATCCGGCGGCCTGGGCGAAGGCCCACCGCGCCTTGGGCTACCGGGCGGCCTACTGCCCCGACGTTCCCCTGAAGGACACGGACCGCATCCGTGCGGTGGAGAAGGCCTTTGCGGCGGAGGATGTCGTGCTGGCCGAGGTGGGCCGGTGGTGCAACCTGATGGACGCGGACCCGGAGGCGCGGAAGAAGAACCTGGAGCGGGTCACGGAGGGGCTGGCGCTGGCGGAGGCCGTCGGCGCGCGGTGCTGCGTGGACATCGCCGGATCCTTCAACAAGGAGAGCTGGTTCGGCCCCCATCCGGAAAACCTGTCCCCGGCGTTCTTCGACGCGGCGGTGGAAAACGCCCGGAAAATCCTTGACGCCGTGAAGCCGTCCCGGACGAAGTTTGCCTACGAAATGATAGGCTGGGCGCTGCCCGACAGCGCGCACAGCTATCTTGCCCTGATGAAGGCCGTGGACCGCCCGGGCTTCGGCGTCCATCTGGACCCCTGCAACGCCATCAACAGCCCGGCGCGCTATTACGGGAACACGGCGCTGCTCAATGAGTGTTTTGACAAGCTGGGGGCGTGGATCGTGAGCTGCCATGCCAAGGACCTGACCTGGGACATTGAAATGAACGTGCATTTCCGCGAAGTGGTCCCGGGCACCGGCACGCTGGACTACGCCACCCTGCTCCGGCGGCTGGCAACCCTGCCCCAGCAGCCGCCCCTCATGCTGGAGCATCTGGCCAACCACGAGGAATACCTGGCGGGGGCGAAGCACATTTTTGGCGTCGGCGCCGATATCGGCGTCCGGTTTGAGTGAACGGTTTGGAATCAAAGGAGTGATCGGTGATGCCTGTTTCGCTGTGTGACGGCGTGCTCTGGGTGGGGGTGGTGGACGCGGGGTTGCGCGATTTCCACGGGTATGAGACGGACCGGGGGACGACCTACAACGCGTACCTCGTGCGGGACCGCGGGACGGCCCTGATTGACACGGTGAAAAAGGGTTTTGCGGGCACGCTGCTGGCCAATGTCGCCGAAATCGTCCCGCTGGACAAAGTGGACTGGGTGGTGTGCAACCACGCCGAGCCGGACCACGCCGGGTCGCTGCCGGAGGTGATGGCCGCCCTGCCCAACGCCACCCTGGTCTGCACCGAGAAATGCCGCCAGACGCTGGCCCTCTTTTTCGACATGGCCGCGTGGAAGGTCCGGATCATCGGGCCGGGCGACACGCTGGCCCTCGGCGACCGCACGCTAGAGTTCGTCCAGACCCCGCTCGCGCACTGGCCGGAATCCATGTTCACGTTCCTGCCGTCGGACGGCGTCCTGTTCTCCATGGACGCCTTCGGCCAGCACTACGGCACGCCCGAGCGCTTTGACGACGCTTCGGACCTGGACGCCGTGATGGACGAGGCCGCCGCCTACTACGCGAACATCCTGCTGCCCTTCGGCACGCCCACGGCGAAGGCCATGGCGGCGGCGGAGAAGCTGCCCGTCCGCATGATCGCACCGTCCCACGGCGTCATCTGGCGCGGGCATCTGGACATTATCCTCGCGGGGTACAAGGCGTGGACCTCCGGCACCGTCCGCAACAAGGTGGTCGTCCTGTGCGACACCATGTGGGGCGCCACCGAGCGCATGGCGGAGGAACTGGGCGCGGGCGCGGCGGACGCCGGGGCGGAGACCGTCCTGCTGCCCGTCCGCAAAGCCTCGCTGACCCGGATCGCCCGGGAGGTCATGGACGCCGCCGCCGTGGCCGTCGGCTCCCCCACCGTGAACGGCGGCATCATGCCGCAGATGGGCGCGGTGCTCACGCACCTCCAGGGGCTGAAACCGGCCCCCAAAGCCGCCGTCGCCTTCGGCGCCTACGGATGGGCCAAAGGCGGCGCCGAGGGCGTCCAGACCGTCCTCGAGGCCATGCGCTGGGAGATCATCGCCGAACCCCTGCGCGCCCAATACCGCCCCACGGAAGACGACCTCCGCCGCTGCCGTGAAACGGGCGCCCTGCTGGCCCAAAAAGCCGCCGAAAGGGCCAACGCGGGCAAGTAAGGCCGGAATGAACATGGATGGACAGGATTTGCAGGATGAGAAAAGAAATCCTGTGCATCCTGTTTATCGATGTTAACCTTTCCGGAAAATGATCCTTCCATCCCGGGGTTCATCCCGCGTGGCGTTCTGATTCGATGGTTCCCTAGTCGCCGGGTAAGACACTGTGGGAACCGGAGCCGTGCCGAGAACGAGATTGCCGCAGTCGCTCCGCTCCTTCGCAATGACGTGGAAACGCCCGTCATTGCCACAGCGTGAAAACGCGCGTCATTGCCACGACGCGGAAAGGCGCGTCATGGCGAGCCCCAGACCGCCGCGGGCGGGAATTCTGCCTATGAAGTGAGGGCTGCGGGAGGGCCGGAAAGTAGACGCGCCATCTTGGCGCGTTCTTTGGGCCAACGAAAACCCCAAGAACGCGCCAAGATGGCGCGTCTACTTTGCGGGCGTTCTCGCCGACTTACTTCATTAGCAGCGAAGCGACGCCATCTCGTTCCCGGCACCACCCCGGCCAATACGGCAATCTCTTGTCGGAACGCCTCAGGTCCCACCCGTCTTTATGGGTGAACGCGCACCTTTCACCCTTCCGTCGTGCCGGCGATCTTTGGTTTCTTGAAGGGGCGCGCCTCCGCCTGGGCGGGGTCGGCGGCGATCAGGCTGTTGTGGTATTCCGTGCGGCGGCAGGGGGGCTGGCGGACGATGCCCTCGCGTCCGAGGAGTTTGGACAGGGCGATGCGGGCGAGTTCGACGCCGCCGGTCACGACGAGGACGAGGGCCGCGATGCGGTCGGCCATCCGGGGCTTCCCGAAGGCCTGGGTGTAGAGGGCCATGGCCTCGCGGGCCTTTTTCCGCGCGGCGCGGTTGGGGGCGTAGACCCATCCCGCGAGCAGGGAGGGACGGTAGATCCGGACCATCTGTTTCATCATGCGCAGGCGGGCGCGCATGAAGGTGTCCGGCGCGGCCTGGCCGTCCGCGGCGGGGGCGTAGCGGAGGGTTTCGGGGTTCCACACCTCGCCGCGCTGCTGGCGGGCCTTGTGCTCCGCGCTCAGCCGCAGGTAGCCCCGGACGGCGGTCAGGGACATGTTGACCACCCCGGGCCCGCCCGCGCGGTACTTGGCGCGGAAGGCGTCGCGGAGGATGCGGATGTGGTCCGCCGGGTTCTTGAAATGGGGGTGGTCGAAGTTCAGCTCGCCGGCCCCGTGCTGGAAGCGCGGGGACAGGTCCTTGATCCGCCCCTGGGCGGTCAGCGTGTCGTGGAGGGTGGTGGAGGGGATGGCGATGTAGTTCATGAACTGGACCAGGTCGGAGTCGAGGCCGACGACCCAGTCAATGTCCTCGCGGATGGTGCGCTCGTCGTGGTGGTCCTGGAAGAGGATCATGGAGGCCTGCACCACGATGCCCTTTGACCGCAGTTCGGCGATCAGGGCGCGCAGGTCTATGTCCTTCGTCTTGGGGTGCGTGTTGAATTTGGACTCCACGCCGATCCAGACCATGCGGATGCCCAGGCGGACCAGGAAGTCCACGCCGACCTTCTGGATGGTCTCGGCGGAGGAGAAGATGTCGAAGACGTAGGGCCGGTTGCGGGCCTCCATCTCCGCGAGCAGCTCCTGCGCGCGCTGCGGCTGCTTGAGGAAGTTCTCGTCCATGATGGAGAAGCCGCAGGCCCGGGCCTCCCGCTCCGTGCGCTCGCAGGCCTCGAAGACCTCCCGGCCGGTTTTCAGCAGGTGCACATACCGCTTTCCGAACTGGTGCGAGGTGATGCAGAAGGGGCAGGCGTTCTCGCAGCCCAGGCCGGTCATGAGGATGCCGCCGGTGGGTTTCCGCGAGTAGCCGTAGATGTAGTCATAGGCGGGGCCGATGAGCGCGGGGTGCCGCACGGGGGCCTCGGGGTTCTCGCCGAAATACTCGCGCAGCCAGCGGACGCCCTCGCCGCGGCAGACGGCGTCGTGGGGGACCATCTCCTGGAGATTGGGCAGGACCGTGCCGTACCCGCCAAGAATGATCTTCATCTCCGGGTGGCGCTCACGGATGTAGCGGGCCATCCGGCGGGCCTTGAACACGTTCGGCATGATGAAGCTGATGCCGATGTGCGTGTAGCCCTTTTTCAGCTCCTCCTTGAACCGCCGCCAGGAGGGGAAATCGAGGATGGTGGTGTCCACGCCGAGGTTTTCGGCCATGAGGTACAGGCCGAAACTCCAATAGGACTGGCGGGGCGAATGGACGCCCTGCTCGCGGGTGATCTGGTTGTTCAGCAGCTCCATCTGGCAGCCGACGCCCTCGGCGTACTCATCCTTGACGCCGTAGGGTCCGAACACGGAGCACAGAAGCAGTTTGGGGGCTTGCATGGGACAGGTCCTTTCGCGCGGGGCGCGCGTTATGCCGCCGGTCCGCCGTCCGGGGCGCAGTAGGCGCCGTCGTGCCGGTGCTCATCGCGGAGCAGGCCGTTCAGCAGGGTTTCCAGAATCACGGGAATCTCGTCGCGCAGGGGGTACTCCATGTTCGAGCGGAACCACTTGTGGACCACGCCGTCAATGAAGCCCAGCACGCCGTACATCGCGGTGTAGAAGCTCAGGACTTTGAGTTCCCCGGCGGCGTTCATGGACGCGATGCGCTCCTTGGCCATGGGGAAGTTGGTGATGAGGTACTCGTAGAAGAGGGTGCGCCGCCCGGAGTGGGCGATGATGCCCTCGGCCTGAATAAGCCGGTACAAGGCGTGGTTCTCCTCAATGAAGCCCACCCACTCCCGGATGAAGTGCTCCACCGCCCCGCGCACGTTGTCGGACCCGGAAAAGGCGTCCGAGAACCGCTCCACGACCTTCTGGCTCGTCATGAGCAGAAGCTGGTCCAGCAGGTCCTCCTTGCTCTTGAAATGGCGGTAGACCGTGCCCTTGGCCACGCCGGCGGCGGCGGCCACCTCGTCAATGGTCGCGTTGTGGAAGCCGCGCGACGTGAAGACCTCCAGGGCGCACTCCAGAATACGGGCTTTCTTGTCGTCCGCGTCGTCCCGGCGCGTGGCCGCCTCGCGGACCTCCGGCGCGGTGGCAGCGGCCATCAGCCCGCGGAGCAGGGCCGGATCCAGCGGCACCCGCGTGATTCCCAGGGCAGCCGACTCGTCCAGGGCGGCCTCAAAGAGCTGCAGGGCCGCCGCGTCCAGCCCCTTGTCGCGCAGGTAGGACAGAATGTCCGCCAGATACTCCGAAAGCCACTTGCCGGCGGCGTCCCCCGCATCGGGGGCCTGCATGCGGTCCCGCAGGGACTGGCGGAGGAAAACGCGGAAACGCCCGTCATTGAGCTGTCCATCGGGGGAAAAGTAGCCGCCCAACTCGGCATAGAGGGCAATGCTGCGTCCGCCGGACTTGATGTAGACGATGTCTTTCGAGCGGTCCATGCGCTTCGGATTCCTTGGGTGCCTTCCCTCGCCTATAATGACTGACTGGTCAGTCATTATAGAGATAGGGCCCGAAAGATGCAAGTGTTTTTTTTGCTGGGGGCCAGGAGCGGGCCTTTTTTGACGGCAGACGAGGCGGTTCGGAGGCATTCTGACAAGAGACTGCCACGTCGGCCGGGGCGGCCTCCTCGCAGTGACGGCGGTGCCGGCCGGGGCGTCCTCCTCGCAGTGACGGGAAAGGGCAACGTCATTGCGAAGGAACGGAGTGACGGACGCAATCTCGTTCCCGGCACGGCTCCGGTTCCCGAGCTGTCCTTGCGGGCGATTGTGTGGGGGCGCGGGTTGTGCGGCGTGGGCGGTTCTTGTACACTGGGACTTGGGACAACCAAGAAGGGATCATGTCATGCGCGCCTTTTCCTGCTTCGGTGTTGTGTTTGGGCTTGCGGTTGCCGCGGTTTTTCCGGCTTTCGCCGGAGAAGTGGCCGTCATCGCCGTGTCGCCGGAGGGCCCGGCGCTTCAGGAGGCCTTGGCGCAGGCGGGGCAGCTCCGTCAGACGGCGGGGACCGACTTGGTTTCCGTGGTGCTGTCCGGCGGGGACTATCTGCTGACGGCACCGTTGAAGGCGGAGGCGTTGGGGAAGGGGGGGGTGCCGGTGGAGATCATCGCGAAGCCCGGCGGGACGCCGGTGATCCACGGCGGCGTGCGGGTGACGGGCTGGCGGGAGGAGGGGGGGCACTGGGTGGCGGACTTTCCGGCGGGGCTTCCCGCGGGGGCCGACCTGTCGGCGCTGTGGGTGAACGGCCGCCGGGCCACGCCGGCGCGGACGCCGAACGCGGCGAACGAGGCGGGCGACTTTCCCGCAGACACGGACTTCTTCTACACGGCGGGTCCGGTGATGGCGAAGACAGCGGACGGCAAGGAGGACAAGAGCGCCACGGCCTTCCAGTACGGCGAGGGGGACTTGCAGGCGTGGCCGGGGCTGGACGAGGCGGTGTTCGTCGTGTTCCACTCCTGGGAGACCTCCCAGCACCGGGTGGAGCGGCTGGACACGGAGAAACGGGAGGTGCATTTCAAGAAGGCGGCGGCCTGGCCCTTCACCCGCTGGCTGCCGCAGCAGTGGTACTTCGTGGAGAACCTGATGGAGGGGCTCGACCAGCCCGGCGAGTGCGTGATTTCGTCCAAGGCCGGCAAAATCCACTACCTGCCGCGTCCGGGGGAGGCTCTGGACACGGTGGACGCCTGGGTGCCTGTGGCGAAGCAATTGCTGGTGCTGGCGGACGGTGCGGGGCCCGTGGCGGATGTCACCCTGCGCGGCCTCCGGTTCGAGCACACGGGCTGGGGCGTGGGCCCGGAGGGCCACAGCGATTCCCAGGCGGCGTTCAGCGTTCCGGCGATGATTGACCTGCGCGGGGCGCACAACTGGAAGATTCAGCAGTGCGCGCTGGCCCACGGCGGCACCTACGGCGTGTGGTTTGGGAAGGGGTCCGCCGGGAACCTGCTGGAGCAGAGCGAGATCACCGACATGGGCGCGGGCGGGGTGCGCATCGGCGAGGGGGCCAGTCCCGAAACCCCGGAGCAGGCGGCGGACGGCAACACGGTGGACAACTGCTTCGTTCATGATCTGGGGCGGGTGTACCGGGGGGCGGTGGGCGTGTGGATTGGCCGCAGTTCGCACAACCGGATCACGCACAACGAAATCTGCGACGTGCGCTACACGGGGGTGTCCGTGGGCTGGAGCTGGGGCTACGCGCCGAGTTCCGCGAACCACAACCTCATCGAGAACAACCACATCCACCACATCGCCAAGGGCCAGCTCAGCGACACGGGCGGGGTGTACACCCTGGGCCTGTCGCCCGGCACCGCCATCCGGGGCAATTACATCCACGACGTGCTGTCGAACCCGAAGATTTCGGGGGGCTGGGGCCTCTACACCGACGAGGGCAGCACGGACATCGTGCTGGAGAACAACGTGGTGGTGAACACCGAGACCGGCGGGTTCCACCAGCACTACGGCAAGGAGAACCGGGTCCGGAACAACATCTTCGCCTTCTCGCACCGCGAGCAGCTCATCCGGTCCCGCGAGGAGGAGCACATCTCCTTCTTCTTCGAGAACAACATTGTCTACTACGACAACGGGCAGCTTCTGGGCAGCACCTGGAAGAACGGCAACTTCCGCATGTCCAACAACTGCTACTGGGACGCCTCGGGGAAGCAACCCGACTTCGCCGGGATGAGTCTTGAAGAGTGGCAGGCGGCGGGACACGACGCGGGGTCGGTGGCGGCGGACCCGAAGTTTGCCGACGCCGCGAACCGCGATTTCACACTGGCGGCGGATTCCCCGGTCCACGCCCTGGGGTTCACGCCCCTGGACCCGTCCAAGGCGGGGTTGTACGGTCCCGCCGACTGGACGGAGCGCGCGAAGAAGCAGCGGTAGCCCATGAGCGAAGACGCCGCAGTGTTTACCTTGTCCGGTGCGGACACGTTGTTCCGGGTGCGGGTGCAGCCGAAGGCCTCCCGCAACGCCCTGCTGACCGGGGACGAGGGGCGGGTGCGCGTGGCGCTGACCGCGCCGCCGGTGGAGGGGGCGGCGAACGAGGCCCTGGTGAAGTATGTGGCCGGGCTGCTGGGCATCCCCCGGCGCCGGGTCACGCTGGAAAGCGGCGCCCAGTGCCGGGAGAAGGTGCTGCGGCTTGCGGGGCTTTCCCCGGCCGAGGCCGGGCGGCTGCTGGGGATGGAACGGCCAAAGGACTGACAGTCAGCGAAGGGGAGTGCCAAGTGGCCCGGTGCCGGGCCGGACGGGTATAATGGCCGGAAGTACGGGAAGGTTTTCAAAGCATGGGTTTAAAGAATAATGTGGAAGAGGCGGTTGCGGCCATCCGCAGCCGTTCCGGGCTGGTCCCGCAGGTGGGCATCATTTTGGGCACGGGCCTGGGCTCCCTGGCGGAAAAGATCACCGTTGAGACATCCATCAGTTACGCGGACCTCCCCCATTTTCCCGAGCCGACGGTGGACGGGCATGCCGGGGAGCTGATCCTGGGGCATTTGGCGGGCAAGGCCGTGGTTGCCCTGTCCGGGCGTTTCCACCGGTACGAGGGGTATTCCCTCCAGCAGGTGGCCTTCCCCGTGCGCGTGGCGCGGGCGCTGGGCGTGGGGACGCTGGTGGTGTCCAACGCGGCCGGGGGCATGAACCCGCAGTTCCAGGCGGGGGACCTCATGGTCATCACGGACCACATCAACCTGATGGGGGACAACCCCCTGATCGGCGCCAACGACGAGGCGCTGGGGCCCCGGTTTCCGGACATGTGCGAGCCCTACGCGAACGATTTGATCGCCCTGGCGGAGACGGTGGCGCTGGAGAATGGAATCAAACTGCGCCGCGGCGTGTATCTTGCGGTGACGGGCCCGTGCCTGGAGACCCGCGCCGAATACCGGTTCATGCGCATGATCGGCGGGGACGCCGTGGGCATGAGCACGGTGCCCGAGGTGATCGTGGCGGTCCAGTCGGGGCTGCGGGTGCTGGGTTTCTCGGCCATCACGGACGAGTGCCTGCCCGACGCGCTCAAGCCCGCGGACATTGAGAAGATTATCGCCGTGGCGAACGCGGTGGAGCCGAAGCTCTCCGCGCTGGTCGTGAAGTGTCTGGAGCGGATGTAGCCGTCCGTCCGGTGGAAGAGTGTGTTTTGCGGAGGAGAGGCGGGGTGTTCCCGCGTCATTTTCAGGGGTGCATGTCTTTTTGGAGGATTTGGAATGGTAGTGTACGCGCTGCGTTTGGTTTTCGTTGTCGCGAGCGGGATCATGGGATACCTGTGGGCGGACTATTTTGTGGAGGCCGCGATCCTCAAGGGGAACGAGGCTGTCAACGTCCTCCTCTGGAAAGGGGTGGGCATCGGCATCGGCGCCGCGGTGGCCGTCGCCGTCCTGCTTGCCGTCCGCTTCATCACCCAGGAGATTTATGAGCGCCTCGCCCCCGCCGTGGTGGCCGTCGTCATCGCCATCCTGCTTGGATTCACGGTCTCGCAGTACATGCTCTACTGGTTTCCCAAGGCGGACACAACGCTCAAAGTGTTCGTGGCCGTGTCCGTTGTGCTCATGTTCGGCTATGTCGGCATTTATCTTGCCCTGAGCCGCGCGTCGAACTGGAGCTCGCTGGTCAAGGCCGTGCAGAAGCGGACGCTCCCCGTCGGCGGGGCCGGAGCCCTGAAACTGGTGGACACGAGCGTGCTCATTGACGGCCGCATTTCCGACATCTGCGGCAGCGGGTTCATCGAGGGGACGCTGCTGGTGCCGCGTTTCGTGCTCAAGGAGCTCCAGAACATCGCCGACTCCGCCGAGGTGCTGCGCCGGGCCAAGGGCCGCCGGGGCCTCGACATCCTCAAGGACCTCCAGGACCCCAAGTCCATGGTGGCCGTGGTGATCATTGAGGAGGATCCGGTGGACGTGCGCGAGGTGGACGGCAAGCTGGTGAAGCTGGCCAAGCAGCTCGGCGCCAGGGTGCTGACCAACGACTTCAACCTGAACAAGGTGGCCCAGATCGAGGGCGTGTCGGTGCTCAACATCAACGATCTGGCCAACGCGCTCAAGCCCGCCGTGCTTCCCGACGAGCAGATCGAGGTGAAGCTGATCAAGGAGGGCAAGGAGCCGAACCAGGGCGTGGGCTACCTTGACGACGGCACCATGATCGTCGTGGACGGCGGCCGGCACTACATGGGCAGGAATGTGGCGGCGGTGGTGACCAGCGTGCTCCAGACCGCCGCGGGCCGCATGATCTTCGCGCGCTACACCGGCGTCAT
Organism: Candidatus Hydrogenedentota bacterium; assembly: GCA_012730045.1. Classification (NCBI taxonomy): domain Bacteria; kingdom Pseudomonadati; phylum Candidatus Hydrogenedentota; species Candidatus Hydrogenedentota bacterium. The sequence goes on from JAAYBR010000091.1 coordinate 52,073, forward strand.
CCAATGAAGTCGGCGCTCCTGGTTCCGGCCGCGGGCCTGGGCCTGCGGCTGGGATGGGACGGGCCGAAGGCCCTGGTGGACCTGGGGGGCGCGCCCATGCTGGCGGTGACCCTTTCTCGTTTCGCGGCGGCGGACCTCACGCCGCCCGCCGTGGTGACGGTGCCCCCCGGCCAGGCCGCCGGTTTCGACCGGGCGGTGTCGGCCCTTTCCCCCTTTCCCTGCGCCTTCGTGGAGGGCGGGGCGGAGCGGCAGGACTCCGTGCTGGCCGGGCTGGAGGCCCTGCCCGACTTCACGGACCTCGTGGTGATCCACGACGCGGCCCGGCCGCTGGTTTCTCCGGAGATGGTGCAGGCGGTCATGGACGCCGCGCGCGAGCACGGCGCCGCCACGGCGGCGCTGCCCGTCACCGACACCATCCTGCAGGCGGACGCGGAGGCCTTTCTGGCGGACACGCCGGACCGATCCCTGCTGTGGGCCTGCCAGACCCCGCAGGCGTTCCGGCTGGACCTCATCCTGGAGGCGCACCGGCGCGCCCGCCGCGAGGGCTGGCGGACGACCGACGACGCGACCCTTGCCCGGCGGGCGGGGCACCCTGTCAAACTGGTGCGGGGCGCCCAGGAAAACCTCAAAGTGACAACGCCGTTTGACCTGCGGCTGGCGCTGCGGCTTCGGCGGGAGGAAAAGGCATGATCCGCGTGGGCATCGGCTATGACCTGCACCGGCTGGAAGAGGGGGCTCCCCATCTGGTTTTGGGCGGGGTGCGTGTGCCCTTCACCAAGGGGGCGGTGGCCCATTCCGACGGCGATGTCGTTGTGCACGCCCTTATTGACGCGCTGCTCGGGGCGGCCGGGCTGGGCAACATCGGCCAGCGCTTTCCCGACACGGACCCCACCCTGAGGGGGATAGACAGCATGGCGCTGCTGGAGCGCACCGTGCGCCTGCTGGGCAGCTCCGGCTTCACGGTGGTCAACGCCGACATGGTGGTCGTGCTGGAGCAGCCGAAACTGGCGCCCCATCTGGACGCCATGCGCCAGCGGATGGCGGAATGCCTGAAGATCGAGCGGCACCGTGTCTCCGTCAAACCCAAGACCAACGAGGGCGTCGGCCCCGAGGGCCGCGGCGAGGCCGTCAGCGCCCAGGCGGTTGTGCTGGTCCAGCAGCAGTAGCCCCGCCTTTTCAGCCGGCCGTCTTCCAGGTGAAGCGCACGGTGGCCAGCCCGCCCGCGGGCACGGCGACCGAAACGGCCCCCTCCCGCACCGGCAGCTCCGCGCCGGGCTCCTCGTTCAGAGTGCACAGGAACGCCGCCGCCAGCGGGGCGGCGGTCCGGAACCCGTCCACCACATTCTCATTGGTCGGGTTCCAGAAGCGGACCACGCCGCCGCCGCCGTTGTCGGCGGGCTTCAGCGCGGTGATCACGGCGGTGCCGCCGGTCTGCTCCAGGAGCGACCGCCGTTCGGGGGCTGCCGGGGCCGCCGCGTGGGTGAAGACGCCTGTGGCGAGCAGGTCCGCCTGCCGCAGGGCCGCGCGCGGGTCGAAGGCGCCCTCGAAGGGGTAGAGGGCGTAGGAGAACTCCAGGCGGCCCTGCAACTGCCCGTCGGGCTCCGCCGGGCGCCCGACCGTCTTGCGGAAGCTTCGGAAAAGGGTCAGGGCGAGGCAGGCCTCCGGGGTTTCCAGCGCCGCATACTCATGGAGTCCGCCCCCCGACACGACGGCCAGGCCGCCGTCGGCGTTCTTCACGCCGAAGAACGAGGTGAAGGCCGTCTCCGGGTTCACCCGCTCCTGCCAGCGGGCCGTCTCCGGGGGAACGGCAATGTCCCGCTCCACCACGGCGAAGGGGGTGTCGGCGAAGGAGGTGTCCGTCTCCATGAGGGTCGGGAAAAGCACCCGCAGCCGGTGGTCGCGGATTGTGTTGTCCACGACCGTCCGCACCTTGAGGACCGGGCAGTCCTTCTCCACGGAGATGAAGTCGGTGACGGGGAGCGGGGTTCTCCGGTCGGCGCGCGCGCCGGTGTGCTGGTCCATCTCGTCCGGCAGCAGGAGGGTGCGCTCCACCCGGAAGACCGTCCGGAGGGGGCCGTCCTCGTCCACGGCGGTCATCACCCGGGCGCCCGGCCCGCGGTACACGATGTCATTGATGAGCGGTCCGCGCGTCCAGCCGTCGCCGCGCTCGCCGCAGTCCTCGTAGAGGAAGAGGTTGGGGAATATCTCGCCGTCGGCCTTTCGCGTGAGCGCGCCGGTGCCGTCGGGGAACAGCTCAAAGGCGAGGTGCGCGTTTTCGGCGCGCAGGGGTCCGGTGAGGAGCGACCCGAAGGTCCGCGTGGCCTCCGGGGTGGTTTCGATGCGGAACGCGGCGTGGCCGCAGGGCGGCAGGTCCAGCTCCGCGGCGATGTGGTAGAGGTCCCCCATGACGGTCTGCTCGCGTCCGAGGGAGTCCAGCCTCCGGCACTCGATGTTCCGCTCCACGCGCACATGCTGGTAGGGGATGCGGGTCCCGTCCGGGGCCACGAGGTCAAACTTGTTGTAGCGCTCGCCCCAGGCCAGGCCGTCGTGGTAGGCGTTGCCCGTCTTCTCCGCGTAGTCCGCCGGGAAATACAGGGCCAGGTCGAAGACGCCCCGGCGCGCGAAGGGCAGGGGGTTGTGCGCGGCCAGCCGGGTCCAATCCTCCGGCGCGGCGGAGGCCCCGCCGAGACGGGCGCAGGCGCGCCGGAGGATGCCGCCGGCCAGCAGGGCGGCCTGGTCGAAGCGGTAGTGCATGTCGCGGTGGACCTGGTCAATGCTGCACCCGCAGATGGAGTCGTGCGGGTGGTTGCGCAGGAGGTACTGCCAGGCCTTGTCGAGGAACCCCGGCACGGGCCTTCCGCCGTCCAGGGTCTCCATCAGCAGCAGGGGCTCGGCCCACTTTTCCAGCAGGGCCTGGCCCAGGTCGTTCTTCCGCTTGAGGTCGTAGCGCGAGCTGAGGGTGTGGACGATGAGGTACTGCCCCACCCGTTTGCTGTCGCGCGCCGGTTCGCGCAGCTCCCCGCGCCGTTCCGGCAGCTCGTCGAGGTGCGCGGCCAGGGCGCGTCCGTAGTCCTCCAGCGTTCCCCATTCGAAGGTGATCTCCGGGTGCTTCTCCCGGAGCCGCGCCAGCAGCCAGGGCATGTTGGGGTCGGGCCGCTGGTGGTCTATGGCGTCGAGCATGAGCACCAGCGGGACCGCCGAGCGGGCCGCCTCCTCCCCGAAGTAGGGGACGAAGTGGGTGTCCACGTCCTCGTCGCGGTTCCCCGCCTCCTTCACGGGGCGGCGCACGGCGAACTCGAAGGGGCTGTAGCTGCCCTTGTCGCAGAGCTTGTGGTAGGCCATCTTGCCGCCGTCGGGGCCGACCCAGGCGAAGTGGGCCGGGAAGGTCTCGTCCTGCGTGCCGCGCCAGCAGATGCCCGCGCTGAGCCCGAACCCGCGCATGATCATGGGCAGGGCGGCGACATGGCCGAACTGGTCCGGGGTGTAGGCGAAGTCGAGGGGCTCCACGCCCAGTTCGCGGCAGACGCGCAGGCCGCGCGCCAGGTTGCGGATGAAGGACTCGCCCGAGACGAGCCACTCATCGGGCAGGTTGTACCACGGCCCGGCGAGGAGGCGCCGTTCGCGGAGGAGGCGCAGCAGCTCCTCCCGCCGCTCCGGCCGGATTTCCAGATAGTCCTCCAGCACGACAGCCTGCCCGTCCAGATGGAAGCACCGGTACTCCGGGTCCTTCTCCATCAGGTCCATCAGCTCGTCCACCAGCTCCACCAGCCAGCGCCTGAACTCCTGGAAGGGTTCGTACCATTCCCGGTCCCAGTGGGTGCCCACGCAGTAATACGCCTTCATCTGTTTCCTTTCGTGGCGGGGAAAGAGAAAAAGGGGACCCGGTGGGCCCCCTTTTCCTGCTATCATACCCCGCGCGGGCTGCCGTTCCAAAACGGACGCCCCCCCGGACGGCAGGCAGAACTTTGGCGGAGGACAACGGATGGACGGCTCCCGCAGGCGGGTGATCAACGCGACGGCCCCGGTGCGCATCTGCGACCTGGGCGGATGGACGGACACATGGTTCGCGGGGCACGGGGCGGTCTTTAATCTGGGCGTGTACCCCTACGCGGAGGTGCAGCTCTACGTGTCGCGCGCGGCCGGCGCGTCCGCGCCGCGGGTGGTCATTCACGCGGAAAACTTTGGGGACCGCTACGAGGTGCGGAGCGCGCCGCCGGAGTACGACAAGCACCCCCTGCTTGAGGCTTGCCTCGACATCATGGACCTTCCCCCCGACCTGTCCTTCGAGGTGAACCTGTACTCCAACGCGCCCGCCGGATGCTCCACGGGCACCTCGGCGGCGGTGAGCGTCGCGCTGCTGGGGGCGCTGGACCTGCTGACGCCGGGGCGCATGACCCCCCACGAGGTGGCGGCCATGGCGCACCGGGTGGAGACGGAAAAACTCGGGCTCCAGTGCGGCATCCAGGACCAGTTGTGCTCGGCCTACGGGGGGGCCTGCTTCATCGAGATGCACGCCTACCCCCACGCGAGCGTGTCGCAGGTGCAGGTGTCCAACAGCGCCTGGTGGGAGCTGGAACGGCGGCTGGCGCTGGTGTTTCTGGGCCGGTCCCACGCGTCCAGCGAGGTGCACGGGCGGGTCATCGCCGGGTTTGAGCGGGAAAACGCCGACACCTCGGCGCTGGCGCCCCTGCGGCAGGCGGCCCACGACGCCAAGAACGCCCTGTACGAGGGGGATTTCGCCGCTTTCGGAAAAGCCATGCTCCTGAACACCGAGGCGCAGCGCGCGCTGCACCCCGCGCTGGTTTCGGCGGAGGCGGAGGCCGTTTTCGCCCTTGCCCGCGAGCACGGCGCCATCGGGTGGAAGGTGAACGGCGCGGGTGGGGAGGGCGGTTCCGTCACCCTGCTCTTCGGCCCCGAGAGCGAAAAGAAGCGGGCTTTCCGAAAGGCGCTCCCCGCACTGAACCCGGATTTCGCCTACATCCCCATCTATCTGTCCCGTTTTGGTCTGCGCCAATGGGAGAGTGCCTGAACGGTTTCAGGGGACATCACAGTTGTTTTCTCCCTCCGGGAAGAGTATACTTTTGGCGGGTGTTAGGGGAACGGTGGAGACAAATGAGAAGTCCCGGCGCGAGACGTGTATTTCCCGGGTGGAACCTTTTTGAGCGTAACAGGATAGAGTCGTTTGACAGGCCCGCCTGCGGTGCGTTTCGGGGGCTTTGTCAGGAGCCGGTGATGATCGCAGCCCGTGTCCGCCTGTGTGGGGCGCGCCGCGGGGTGCTTGTGGACCCAATGAGCAAAGCTGGACAAGCGGAGGTTTGACGATGGACAAGAAGCGTGTGTGGACAATTCTGACCGTGGTGCTGTGCATGGTGATGGTGCTGGGCGTGGCCGGCTGCAAGAAGAACAAGCCGCCGCTGACGACGGACGTGACCCCGAGCACCACGAATGAGACGACGAGCGGCGACGGCCTGCCCGGCGTGAACCAGGAAGACCTGCTGTTCGAGCCGGGCAGCAAGTACGGCCTGCAGACGGTGCAGTTCGACTACAACAGCTCTTCGCTGCGCGCTGACTCCATGGACACCCTGCGCGGGAACGCCGAGAAGATCAAGCAGTTCCCGAACGCCTACATCCAGATCGCCGGCCACTGCGACGAGCGCGGCACCCAGGAATACAACCTGGCCCTCGGCGAGCGCCGCGCCCTCGCGGTCCGCAACTATCTCATCCAGCTCGGCGTCTCCGGCGACCGTCTCGTGACCATCAGCTACGGCAAGGAATTCCCTGTCGTCGCCGGGAGCAACGAGGAAGCCTGGGCGCAGAACCGCCGCGCCGAGTTCAACAAGGCGAAGTAAGCGGCCCCCCTGTCCGTTTGGGTGATCTTCGGAAAGAAAACAGCAAGGGAACCGGGCCATGCGTTTCACGCACATGACAGTGCTGGCGGCGATAGCCGGCGCCGCGCTCCTCACGGGGTGCGAGACAACCGGCGGCCAGACCAAGACCACGATCTATGACATGCACCGCCGGGTGGTGAAGCTCGACAAGGATCTGGGCGAGTCCATCAACCAGCTCAACACCACGTCGGCCACGCTCAACCAGCGCGTGGACGACATGGACGGGCAGACGCGGGAACTGCGGTCGCTCCTGGAGGAGAACCAGCGCAAGCTGGACGAGATCAAGGGCGACATGACGCGGCTGTTCCGGGCGATGAACCTGTCGCAGGGCGTCACAGCCCCCACCGGAACCGTCACCCCCTCCGTGAACCCGAATGTGCAGGCGGGCACGCCGCAAATTGTGCCGCCTGCGCAGACGCCGGGCGCCGCTCCGGTGCCGGGCGCGCTGCCCACGCCGTCCGCGCAGAACGAGCTGCTGGACTCCGCGCCGGTTCCGGCCGGTGTCGGCGCCGCGGCGCCCGCCGCGGCTCCGGCCGCGCCCGCCGCGGTCGGCGACCCGAACGTGCTGTACAACCAGGCGCAGAACAGCTACAGCAGCGGGGACTACAAGACCGCGATGCAGCGGTTTGACGAGTTCCTGGGGCAGTTTCCGACCAGCGAGAACGCGCACAACGCGCTCTTCTGGAAGGCCAAGTGCCAGCTGAACCTGGGCAGCTTCGCCGACTCCGTGCAGTCGTTCGAGGGCGTGCGGTCGAGGTTCCCCAACAGCACCAAGGTGCCCTTTGCCATGCACAACCAGGCGGTGGCGCATTCGCGTCTCGGCCAGACCGACGAGGCGATCCGGCTCATGCAGGCCGTGGTGGACCAGTTCCCCATGTCCCCTGTGGCGGAGCAGGCCAAGTCCGACCTGAAGCGGCTGAAGGGCGAGCAGTAGGCCCGGAACGTCCCGTAATTGACTCTTGGAACCGGCGCGGGGTACGATGCCCGCGCCGGTTTTTTCTCTGGGCGGGCCGGTTTTCGGGCCCCCGCAACCACACATCACCGAAGGAAGGACACGCATGCGGCATTACCTGGGACTGGACGTCGGGGCCACCAAGACTTTCTGCCTGGCAGGCGACGAGACAGGGCGGGTGCTCGGGTTCGGGCGCGCGGCCACGGGCAACTACGAGTGCTTCGGCGTGGACCCGGCGCGCGCGGAGATCACCAAGGCGGTCAACGGCGCGCTGGAGACGGCGGGCCTGACGCTGAAAGACATTGCGGGTGTGGGCATGGGCGTCGCCGGGGCCGACCTGCCGGACGACTACGTGATGCTTGACCGGGAGATTTTCACGCCCCTGTTCGGGGAGATCCCGAGGGTGTTCCGCAACGACAGCATGGGCGGCCTGCGCGGCGGCACGCGCGACCCCTTCGGCATCGTCATTGCCTGCGGCACCGCCTGCGTGTGCGCCGGGATCAACCGCGCCGGGAAAGAGGGCCGTGTGGGCGGCATCAGCGAGGACTTCGGCGACGTGGTCAGCGGGTCCAGCATCGGGACCGAGGGGGTGAAGGCCGTCTTCCGGTACCGCGACGGCATCATCCCGAAGACGCTTCTCGCCGACAAGTTTCTGGAGCGCTCTGGCTGCGCCTCGCTCGACGACCTGTTCATGAAAATGTACACCCGCGAGCTGTGGTACGGGGACCTTGAGCCCATGGCGAAGCTCGTGTTCGACGCCGCCCACGAGGGCGACGCGGCGGCCTGCGACATCCTGGAGTGGGGCGGCAGCTACCTGGGCGACATGGTGAACGCCATGGCGCGCCAGCTCGACATGTGCCGCGACACCTTCGACGTGGTCATGACGGGCAGCGTCTTCAAGGGGGTTTCCCCCGTGCTCGCGGACGCCCTGCGCACTCGCGTCCACCGGGTGTGCCCCAACGCGCGGACTGTGCGCGCGGAGTTTGAGCCGGTCGTCGGCGCGCTGCTGCTGGGCGTAGAGCTGCACCAGCAGATGGACGGCGGCCGCTATGACGCGCTGAGCGCCTCCCTGGAGGAGGCGGAGCGCCGTTTCGGGGTCTGTTTCAAGCCGGAGTGAGCCACATGCGTCTGCGCGCGGGACACGTTGTCTTTGCCCTCATTGCGCTGGTCACGGCCTTCATGGTCGTGGTCACCACGCGCGTGCCCTCCGGGGACCCCGCCTCCGACGCGGGGGTGGACGCCACCCTGCCCCCGGCGGGCAGCGCCCCGGACGAGAGGGCCGTGCTGGAGATTGACCGCGAGATGGACTTCGGCATCATCTCCCGCGCGGAGCCCGCGCACCGCACCCTGCCCGTCTGCAACCGCGGGAAGCGCCCCCTTGTGATCCGGGACATCCAGACGAGCTGCGCCTGCACCCGCGGCGAGCTGCCGCCCGGGAAGAACATCATCCCCCCCGGCGGGTGCGCCGACGTGCGGGTGACCGTCTTCCCCAACCGGATTTTCGGCTTCAAGTCCGTGAAGACCCTCACCTTCATGAGCAACGACCCCGTCAACCCCTCTGTCACCGTCGACGTCGCCGCCACGGTGGACCCCGAGTTCTCGCTGGAGCCTGAAACCCTCGACTTCGGGACCGTGGAGAAGGGGACGGAAACCCGCCGCACCCTGCGGCTGGCCACGCTCACCGAGGAGCCCGTGACGGTCACCGCCGCGGGCGACCGCATGCCCGACGCCGCCGAAACGGCCCCGCCGGGCCCCTGGCGCCACGAGATCGAGAAAGTTCCCGAGGCCGACTGGAAGGTTCCCGGCAAACCGGAATGGCTCATCCATGTCACCCTGGAGGACTGGGCCGCCCCCGGTTCCCTCGAAAGCGCGGTTTTCCTCTCCACCGACGTCAAGCGGTTCCCCCACTTCCGCGTCCCCGTGACGGGCGAGGTGCGGGCTCCCTACACCCTCACCCCGGACATCCCCGGGGGCGTGCTGCTGCTGCCGGCGGGACAGTTTGCCGTGCTGGCGGTGCGCGCGGAGGCCCCGCTGTCCTGCGCGGGAACCGGGGAGGTGGCGGGGCTCACCGCGGCGGTGCAGCCGGACGGGGACGGGCGGGGTTTCCAGCTGACCGTGTCAGGGTCCCCGGATTCCCCGCCGGGCCGCCACGAGGAGACGTTGCGGGTGGACATCCAGACCGGCGAAAAGACCTTTCAGGAACGGCTGCGCGTGCGGTGGTTCGGCGCGGCCAGGCCGCCGGGAGACACCCCGGAGCCCGGCCCTCCCGGGCCCGCCACGGGAGAATGATTCATGGGCCTTTTTGGACGCCAGGACCCCAAGCCGGACGCGGCGGGGGAGAGGGGCGAGTTTCCCCTCCCGCCCAGAAGAGCGTGGTGCGGCGCCTGCTCCAAGGAGCAGGCCCTCACCAAGGTGTGGCGCAGGAACGGCATGATGCGCCGCTGTCCCTGCTGCGGTCTGGAGTTCGAGAAGCCCGCCGAACTGTACGCCCGCGTGCAGGCGGTGTGCCCCAGGTGCGACGAGCCGCTGGAGCAGCCGGGCTTTGACTACGGCTTCTGCGACGGGTGCGGCTCGAAGTACGAGCTGTCCGAAGGGGCCAAGCCCGGCCTCATGCCCAATCTCGCCCAGCGGCGGGAACGGGACAAACACGGAAAATCAAGGAGTGTGCTGTAGGATGGAGATGGAGAAGACGCTGAGGGGGCGCTGCGAGGCGCATGGACAGGGGCATGTGTTCCGGTTCTGGGGGACGTTGAACGCGGAGGAGCGCGGCCGCCTGCTGGAACAGCTCGCGCAGGTGGAGTTTCCGCTCATGGAGCGCCTTGCGCGGGAGTGGATCCTCGAGACGCCGCCGCCCGCCCGGTTTGAGCGCATCGAGCCTGTGCCCGTGCTGCCCGCCGCAGTCCACCGCGGCGAGGGCGCCCCGGAGGCGTGGGACGCGGGCGAGGCCGCCCTGCGCGCGGGGAAGGTTGGCCTGTTCCTGGTGGCGGGCGGCCAGGGCACGCGCCTCGGCTTTCCCGGGCCGAAAGGCTGCTACCCCATCGGGCCGCTGACGGGGAAGACGCTCTTCCAGTACCATGCGGAGAAGCTGTTGAACCTGCGCCGCCGCTTCGGCTGCGCGCTGCCATGGTACATCATGGTGAGCGCGGCCAACGAGGCCGCCACGCGCGCCTACTTCGCGGAGAACGGCCATTTCGGCCTCGGCGCGGAGAACGTGGTGTTCCTGCGCCAGCGCATGGTGCCCTGCATGGACGGCGCGGGCCGTTTCATGCTGGAGGCCCCCGGCTCGCTGGCCATGAACCCCAACGGCCACGGCGGCTGCATCCCCGCAATGGTGGAGAACGGCGTGCTCGACGACGCGCGGGCGCGCGGCGTGGAGATGCTCAGCTACTTCCAGGTGGACAACTGGGCGGTCAAGGTGGCCGACCCGTACTTCATCGGGTGGCACGCCCTCAAGGGCGCCGAGATGTCCTCCAAGGTCCACCGCAAGAACACGGCCCGCGAGGCCGTCGGCGTCCACTGCCTGTGCGACGGGGTGTACCAGGTCATCGAGTATAGCGAGCTGGACATTTACCCGCAGCTGCTGGAGACCGACGCGGCGGGCAATGTCCGCTATTTCGCCGGCAACCCCGCCATGCACATCCTGTCCGTCGAGTTCGTGCAGGGCGTCTTCAACCGCTTCGACCGGTTCCCCTGGCATCTGGCCCGCAAGAAAATCCCCTTCGTGAACGACGCCGGCGAGCTGGTGAAGCCCGACACCCCCAACGGCTGCAAGTTCGAGACCTTCGTGTTCGACGCCCTCCAGCTTGTGCGCCACGCCCCGGTGGCGGTCGAGATCGGCCGCCTCGGCGAGTACACGCCCACCAAGCAGTTCGAGGGCGACAACAGCGTGGTCGCGTCGCGCCAGTCCATGGCCGAGTGGTGGGGCGGCTGGTTCAACGCTGCGGGGGCCGCCGTGCCCCGGGACGCCGGGGGCCGTGTGGCGGTTCCCCTGGAGGTGAGCCCCCTGTTCGCGCTTACGCGCGACGAGTTTGTGGAGAAGGCCGCAGGCAGGGTCTGGGACCTGTCGCGCGGCCTCTCGGTGGACGCCGACGGCAACACCGAAACGCCCGCCGCGCCGTCCGCCTAGTCCGACGGGTCGGACAGGTCGGACCTGTCTGACCCTGACCGGCGCGGGCAGAAACCTTGCATTTGGGCACAAGAATAAGGTAAGATTTCGCCGCTTTGAGGGGTTCGCCCCGCAGTGCGGAGACGTAGTTCAGTTGGTTAGAACGCCGGCCTGTCACGCCGGAGGTCGCGAGTTCGAGTCTCGTCGTCTCCGCCATTTTTGTTTAAGCGCGCCCGCCATCCCCTCCGGGGACGGCGGGCTTCTGTTTTCGGTGGCGGCGCGCGCCCCGCAGCGGGTAGAATGGGCCCATGAACACTTGGCAGCTTGACGCGAAAGAGACACTGGCCAAAGGCTTCGCGCGGTTGATGCGCGCGGCCGTGGAGAACGCGGCGCGGGAGTTTTCCCGCACGGGCGAGGAGCTGGACGCGGGCGTCCACGAGGGGCGCAAGTGGCTGAAAAAGGCCCGCGCCCTGCTCAAACTGTGCCGCGCCGCCCTGGAGAAGGAGCAGTACCGCGCCTGGAACCGCAAACTCCGCGATGCGGGGCGCGCGGTTTCCGCTGTCCGCGACGACGCGGCGCTGTGCGAGACGGCGGAACGGCTGCTGGCGCGGGACGACCTGTCCCCGGCGGCGCGGCGGACGCTGGAGGCCCTGCGCGACGGCATCGCCGCGGACGACCGGGACGAGGCGCGCAAGTGCGCGGCCCTGGCGGTCCGGCGGCTGAAACGTCTGCTCGCCGAGACGGATTTCTCCCTGCGCATTCCCTCCAGTAAGGAAGAGGGGGTGTTGAAGCGCGGGCTGAAGAGGTCGTTGAAGGGCGCGCAGGAGGCCTGCCGTGCCAGCTGGCCGCAGGACGACACGGCGGGGCTGCATGAATCGCGCAAGCGTGTCAAGGATTTGCGCTACCAGGCGGAACTGCTGGCCGGATGCTGGCCGGGCCCCGTCACCGCACTGGCGGAGGAACTTCACCGCCTGACGGACATGCTGGGGTGCGTGCTTGAGCTCTCGGCGCTTCGCGGCATGATCTCGGGACGCGCTCTCTCCCGCAAGATCGCATCGGAGGCGCTCACATCCAAGATTGATGCGCTGTTTCTGCGCACCCGGATTCAAATGATTGAACCGGGGCCGACGGCGTCGCGGTTTGCGATGTGCTGGGCGCTATGGCGCGCCGAGGCGCGGGCGGGAAGGGCCGCCGATCATGGGTGACCTGGGCCGCGTCATGGCGCTGGACGTGGGCGACGCGCGCATTGGCGTCGCGTTCAGCGACCCGTTGCGGGTCATTGCCAGCCCCCACGGCGTGGTGAAAGCCGCGCCGCGCGCGGTGGCGCTCGCGGAGCTGAAACGGATGGCGGCGGAGCGCGAGGCGGTGCTGGTGGTGGCGGGGCTGCCGCTGGAGTCCAGCGGGGACGAGGGGCCCCAGGCGGCCAAGGTGCGCGCCTTCATGGAGGAGTTTTCCCGCGAAATCCCCCTGCCGGTGGTCCTGCAGGACGAGCGGCTCACCACGGTGTCGGCGGAGCGCGTGCTTATCTCGGCGAACATGCGCCGCGAAAACCGCCGCGGCGTGGTGGACAAGGTTGCCGCCGCGCACATCCTCCAGGCCTGGCTCGACCGCGCCGCGTCCCGGCGCGCGGCGGCGGAGTAGGCCATGGGGGGCGGAGACCTTTCCGGCGGCGGGAAGAAACGGCGCTCTTTCGCGCGCCTCCTGCTCACCCTGCTGTCCATCGCGTTCGCGGCGTTGCTGGTCGCCGGGGGGATGGCTGGGCTGCTGGCCTTCGCGGTGTACGACCATGTCACCCAGCCGGGCGTGCCCGGCGCGGAGCTTGCGGTGGCCGTGCCCGAGGGGACCACGGGCCGCGACGTGGGGCGGATTCTGGCCGACCACGGCCTGATCGAGCATGAGCTGTTCTTCTGGCTGGCCCTCAAGCTGGACCCGGCGCCCAAGGGCATCCGCCACGGCGAATACACCCTGCGGCGCGGCTGGTCGGCGCGGCAGCTCCTGGAAAAACTCCAGTCCGGCCCCGACCGCATGATCCTCGAAAACCAGTTCAAGGTGACCATTCCCGAGGGGCTGGGCATCGCGCAGGCGGCGGCCCTGACCCCGGACCCGGAGGGGTTTGCACAGGCGGCGCGCGACCCGGAGCTGGTCGCGCGCGCGGGCGTGAACGCGCCGAGCCTCGAGGGATTCCTCATGCCCAACACCTACTATTTCGACCAGGCCCCCACGGGCCGCGAGCTGGTGGAGCGCATGCTTTCCCAGTTCGAGCGGGAGTACCGGAAATGCCTGGCCGAGGTGCCGGGGGCGGAGAAACTCGACAAGCTGCGCGTGGTCACGGTGGCCTCCATCGTGGAGGAGGAGACCCGCGCCGACGAGGAGCGCCCGAAGGTCGCCCGCGTCCTCTACAACCGCCTCGACAGGGGCATGCGCCTCCAGATGGACTCGACCCTCCAGTACGCCCTCCAGAAATACGGCCAGCGCATCCTGGAGACGGACCTCCAGACCGACTCGCCCTACAACACCTACCTCAACACGGGCCTGCCCCCCGGCCCGATCTGCAGCCCCGGCACCGCCAGCCTGCGTGCGGCCCTCCGCCCGGAAACGGGCAAATGGGTTTTCTTCGTGTCCAACGCCGACGGCCGCACCCACACCTTCAGCGTCACCGAGGAGGAGCACCTCAAGGCCGTGGCCCGGTTCCGCCGCGAGATCGCCCCCCAGCGCCGCGCCCTGCGCGAGCAGCAGGGGACCTCACCATGACCGGCTCCGGCGGACAGACGCGCCCGGCTTTCGCCGCGCTGGCCGCGGCGTGGGGCGTCCACTTCTTCACCGCCTCCGGCGCCCTGCTCGGCCTGCTGGCCGCGGCCGCCGCCACGCGCGGCGACGCCCTTGCCGCGTTCTGGTGGATGGCCGCCACCGTCGCCGTGGACTCCGTGGACGGGTTTCTCGCCCGCAGCCTCCGCGTCAAGAAGGTCCTCCCCGGCGTGGACGGCGCGCTGCTCGACAACATCGTGGACTTCTTCACCTACACCGTCGTGCCCGCCTGGTTTCTCCTTCAAATCCCCCTGGTGCCCGCCGGATGGGCCTGGCCCGCCGTGGCGGGCATCCTCTACGCCTCCGCCTACCAGTTCAGCCGCAGCGACGCCAAAACCGACGACCACACCTTCAGCGGGTTCCCCTCCTACTGGAACATCCTCGTCTTCTACCTCTATATGACCGGTATGCCCCCCGTGCTCAACCTCGCGGTCATCCTCGTCTGCTGCGTCGCGTCCTTTCTGCCCCTGCGCTGCCTCTACCCCAGCCGCACGCAACCCCTGCGCCCACTGACCGTCGCGCTCGGCCTCCTGTGGGCCGCGTGCCTTCTGGCCGTCATGCTCCTTTACCCCGAAGGCCGCCACCATCCCTTCCTTGCCGCCTCCTGGGTCTACATCGCCTACTACTGCGCCTTCAGCGGCTGGCTCACCGTTCGCGGTTGGCGTGGAGAAGGGAAAACGCCGGGCCCTTGACCCCAGACGGGCCGCGCGCGCAGCGCGCCTTGGAGTGCGGCAGCCTGCTGCCGCCTTCCAGACCAGGGCCCGCGAGGAATTTGGAACGACGTCCCGCCCCGGTTTGAAACGTCCCCGCGCGCGGGCAAGCCCGCGCGAAGAAAGGCGGCGGCACGCCACCGCACTCCAAGGGGCTCCGCCCGTGCCACTTCGGGGTTGCCGGGAAATCCGGAGGCCGTTCCGCGTGCCCTGGCCCCTCCGTTTTTTGCGCGTTTCCGGTTTGCATGTTGCGGGGCGCTTTCCGCATGATAGGCGGGGTTTTGCGGGTGACAACCGGGACGATGGGAGACGGGACGATGCAGGAGAATTTAGAGGTGATTGCGAGGATCAGGAAGGATATCCGGGATGGTATCCTCCAGGGGCGCTATCCCGTGGACGGGGTGGTGCCTTCGGAGCTGCAGCTGGCGGCCTCGTACCAAGTGGGCCGGGCGACGGCGCGGCAGGCGCTGCGCGACTTGGAGTCGGAGGGGTTCATCACGCGGTCGCGGGGGAGCCGGTCGCGGGTGGCGCCGCGCGAGGCCTGGGCCAGGAACGTGCTGCACTGCTCGGGCGAGGGGCTGCTGGCCGTCGCCGTGCCGACGTACCAGTCGCTGTACTGCCGCCGGATCGTCGAGGCGTTCAATGCGGGGGCGAGCGCGGCGGCATTCCAGTCCATCACCTACGCGGTGAGTTTCACGACGGCCCACGAGGTGGAGTTTCTCCACCATGTGGGCGAGATCGGGGTGAAGGGGCTGGCGCTGTGGCTCCAGCATGACACGCCGGAGACGGCGTCCATCCTGGCCTCCCTGCGGGACCGGGGCTGCGCGGTGGTGATGGTTGACCACGGCGAGGCGGCGCCGGGCGTGGACTGCGTGACGACGGACAATTTCGCGCTGGGCTGCGGGCTGACGGAGGCGCTGATCCAGCGCGGCCACACCCAGGTCGCCTTTGTGCGGGACACGAACATGATCTCCAGCACGCGGAACCGCCGGGAGGGCTGGCGCGCGGCCCTGGCGGCGGCGGGACTGGAAGCCCCCCCGGAGCTGGAGGGCCCCATTGACCCCGCCACCCCGGAGATGGAGACGGTGCTTCTGCGGATTATGGCGCGCCGGTGCAAGCCCACGGCCCTCTACTGCTCCCACGACAGCCTGGCCATTGCGGTGGCGGACTGCCTGGCCTCCCTGGGATACCGGATTCCCGAGGATGTGGAGATCGCCACTTCGGACGACGATGAGTTCGCCGCGCGGCGCGGCATTCCCATGCTGCTGGCCGCGCAGCCGGGCGAGGAAATCGGCCGGGCCGCCGTCGGCCTGCTCATGAAGCGCATCGAAACCCCCGCAAGGCCGCCGGAATCCATCGTGCTGCCCCCCGTGGGCGGGGTGAAGGCCTATCAGCCCCGCTGACCGGGGACCGTCCCCCCCAGTGTCTCCAGAAAGACCCCCGCCGCGCGGGAAAGCGGGGTGTCGCGGCGCCAAAGCGCGCCGATGACGATCTCTTGCAGGTCCGGCATCTCCAGCGCCCGCAGCCCCGTGTCCGACGGGGTCAGGATGCCCTCGGGAAGAAACGAGACCCCCGCGCCCTCGGCGAGATAGCGTTTGACCACCTCGAAGGACCCGCTGTCTAGCACCACCTGGGGCGAAAAACCCACCTGCTCAAAATGCTCCCGGAGCGCCGCGCCTGTGCGGGTGCGCCGGTCTATCAAGAGCATGGGCAGGCCGGCCAGGTCGGACCAATGGACTTCCCCGGCCGCCGCCAGGGGATGCCCCGCCGGCACCACCGGCACCAGACGCTGCCGGAACAGCGCCGCCTCCTCCAGCTCGGGGTGGTTCTGCGGCAGGGTCACCAGGCCCAGGTCCAGCTCGCCGCGCAGCACCTGCGCCGCGATGGCGTCCGAACTGCGCGTCGTGATGACCAGCCGCGTGCGCGGCATCCGTTCGGTGAAGCGGCGCACATGCGGCGGCAGGAAATGGACCGCCGTCGTGTCGCTCGCGCCCAGGCGGAACTCCCCCGCCCCCGCGGGGCCCCGGTCCGCCATGTCCCGTTCCAGGGCGTTGAACGACCGCACAATGGCGGAGGCCCGGGAGTAGAACTCCTCCCCCTGCGCCGTGAGCCGCCCCGTGCGCCGGTTGACCAGGGCATAGCCCAGCTGGCGTTCCAGGGCCTTGATCTGCTGGCTCACGGCGGGCTGCGAGCGGAACACCCGCTCGGCGGCGCGCCGGAAGTTTCCCGTTTCGGCGACGGCGCAGAAGCAGCGAAGGGACTCGATGGTCATGGCGGGGTCTCCCGGGCGTTCCATAAGCAGAACTTATCGGTTCATCATAACATTTCATTGGATACCGGGGGGGGCGAAAGGGTATGCTTCCGGGGCCGACAGCGGCGCGAGAAAGGCGGTTGCACTGATGAGCGAACACAAAAAGCCGATGAATTACCGGGACGCCGGGGTCAATATTGACGCGGCCAACGAGGCCCTGGCCGAGATCAAGGGACTGGTCAAGAAGACCTTCAATGACCAGGTTCTCCAGGACATCGGCAGTTTTGGGGCCATGTACCAGCTCGACCTCCAGAACCTGGAGGAGCCGGTGCTGGTGTCCAGCGTGGACGGCGTGGGCACGAAGCTCAAGCTGGCCTTCATGACGGGCAAGCACGACACGGTCGGGATAGACCTGGTCTCCCACTGCGTGAACGACATCCTGGTGCAGGGGGCGCGCCCCCTGTTTTTCCTTGACTATTTCGCCGTCGGGAAACTGGAGCCGCAGGTGGTGGTGGATGTGCTCCGCGGGCTGACGACGGGCTGCCGCTACGCCGGCTGCGCGCTCATCGGCGGGGAGACGGCGGAGATGCCGGACATGTACCAGCCGCAGGAGTACGACCTGGCCGGCACGATCGTGGGGATTGTGGACCGGAAGAAGATCGTGGACGGGTCGGCGATCCGGGAGGGCGACGTGATTCTTGGCCTGCCCTCCTCCGGGCTGCACACGAACGGGTACAGCCTGGCGCGGAAGATCGTGTTCGAGGCGGCGGGGCTCGGGGTCAACGACGCCATGCCCCACACGGGCCGCACGGTGGCCGAGGCGCTCATGGAGCCGCACGTCAGCTACGCCAAGCTGATGCAGCTGGTGATGAAGGTGGTGGAGGTCCGGGGGATGGCCCACATCACGGGCGGCGGCATCACGGAGAACTTCCCGCGCATCCTGCCGGAGGGGCTGGGCGCCGAGGTGAACCTGGAGGCCTGGGAGGTTCCCGGCGTGTTCCGTTTCCTTCAGGAGGCGGGCAACGTTGAGGAGCTGGAGATGCTCCGCACCTTCAACGTGGGCGTCGGCTTCATGGTGGTCGTCCCCGAGAAAGATGTCGAGCGGGCGCTGGAGACCATAGGACTCGCGGGGAAGACCTGCCAGGTGGTGGGCCGGATCACGCGCGGCGAGCGGCGCGTCCATTACATAGGGAAACTGCGTTATGCCGGTGAATAGGATCGAAGTCGCGATGAAGTCCGGGCGTCCGGACCCCGCAGGGGTCGCCCTCTGCGCCCGCCTGCGGGAGGACCTCGGCGTCCATGTCCGCGAGGCCCGCCTGGTGGACGTCTACACCCTGCTCGGGGAGTTTTCCCCCGAAGAGCTGGAGCGCCTGCGCGCGGAGCTGTTCACGGACCCTGTCATCCAGGAGTCCGCGGTGAACCGCTCCGTGGTCACGGGCGCCGACTGCGTGGTCGAGGTGGGCTTCCTCCCCGGCGTCACGGACAACGTGGGCCGCAGCGCCCGCGAGGGCGCCCAGGACACGCTGGGCCGTCCCCTGCCGGAGGGCGACGCGGTCTTCAAGTCCACGCTCTACGCCCTGTGGGGCGTGGACCGCGCCGCGGCGGAGCGGATCGCGTCGGGCGCGCTGGCGAACGAGCTGATCGAGCAGGCCGTGGTGAGGACCGCCCCGGAGATGGCCGACCTGGACGGGAAGCCCCTGCTGGCCCTGCCCGTGGTCACCCAGCGCGGGGATGTGACGGTTCGCGAGATTCCGCTGGACCTGCCGGACGGGGAGCTGTCGGCGCTCAGCCGCGACATGATGCTCGCCCTCGATTTGACGGAGATGAAGGTGATCCAGGCGCACTACGCCTCGCCGGAGACCCGCGCCGCCCGCGCCGCCCTGGGGATGCCCGCCGCGCCGACGGACATCGAGCTGGAGTGCCTCGCCCAGACCTGGTCCGAGCACTGCAAGCACAAGATTTTCTCCGCCGCCATCGAGTACACCGACGCCGACGGGAACACCCGCGAGATTGACGGCCTTTTCAAAACCTATGTCAAGGGCACGACCGACGCCGTCGCCAGGCGCGTGGACTGGCTGGTCTCCGTCTTCGAGGACAACGCGGGCATCATCCGCTTCGACGACCGGCACCACTTCGCGCTCAAGGCGGAGACCCACAACAGCCCGTCGGCCCTGGACCCCTACGGCGGCGCCATGACCGGCATTGTGGGCGTCAACCGCGACGTGCTCGGGGCGGGGCTCGGCTGCCGCTGCGTCTTCAACACCGACGTGTTCTGTTTTGCGTCGCCCTTCCACGGCGGCGAGATTCCCAAGCGCCTCCTGCACCCGCGGCGCGTCCTGCGCGGCGTCCACAGCGGCGTGCGCGACGGCGGCAACCAGAGCGGCATCCCCGACATCAACGGCGCCATCGTCTTCCACGAGCGCTTTCTGGGCAAGCCGCTGGTCTTCTGCGGCACCGGCGGCATCATCCCCGCCGAGGTGGCCGGCAGGCCCAGCCACGAGAAGGGCGCGCGGCCCGGCGACCTCATCGTCATGACCGGCGGCCGCATCGGCAAGGACGGCATCCACGGGGCGACCTTCTCCTCCGAGGAGCTGCACGAGGGCTCCCCCGCCACGGCGGTGCAGATCGGCGACCCGATCACGCAGAAGAAGATGGCCGACTTCCTCATGGAGGCGCGCGACGCGGGCCTTTTCTCCTGCATCACCGACGACGGCGCGGGCGGCCTTTCCTCCAGCGTGGGCGAGATGGCGCGCGCTTCGGGCGGGGCGGAGATCCACCTCGACCGCGCCCCGCTGAAGTACGCGGGGCTGGCGCCCTGGGAGATCTTCCTGAGCGAGGCGCAGGAGCGCATGACGCTCTCCGTGCCGCCGGAAAGCATTGACGCCTTTCTGGACCTGGCCCGCCGCCGCGAGGTGGAGGCCACGGTGCTGGGCACCTTCACGGACTCCGGCCGCCTCGACTGCTGCTTCGGCGGCAAGCGCATCGGCTCCCTCGACATGGAGTTCCTCCACGGCGGCCTGCCGCGGATGCGGCTGGAGGCGCGCCTCGACCCGGCGCCGCCCGCCGCGGCCCCCGCGTTGCCCGCGGGCGAGGACTTCACCGAGGACCTGAAGCAGGTGCTCGGCGCGCTCAACGTGTGCAGTAAGGAGTCCTTCGTGCGCATGTACGACCACGAGGTGCTCGGGCAGAGCGTGCTCAAGCAGTTCCAAGGCGTGGCGCACGACGGCCCCGGCGACGCGGGGGTCATCCGCCCCGTGCCCGGCTCCAAACGCGGCATCGCGGTCGCCTGCGGCATCGCGCCGAAATACGCCGACCTCGACGCGCGCAGCATGATGGCCTGCGCCATTGACGAGGCCGTGCGCAACCTCGTGGCCGTGGGCGCGCCCATGGGCCGCATCGCCGGGCTGGACAACTTCTGCTGGCCCGACCCGGTGCAGAGCGACAAGACCCCGGACGGCCGCCACAAGCTGGCGCAGCTCGTCGAGGCCTGCGAGACCCTCTACGACCTGTGCGTCGCCTACGACATCCCGCTCATCAGCGGGAAGGACAGCATGAAGAACGACTACAAGATCGGCGACACGAAGATCTCGATTCCGCCGACGGTGCTGTTCACGGCCGCCGCCGTGATGGACGACGCCACCCGCGTCGTCTCCATGGACGCCAAGGGCGCCGGGGACTACGTCTACGTCCTCGGCGACACGCTGGACGAGCTGGGCGGCAGCGAGTGGTTCGCCGTGAGGGGCCTCGCGGGCGGCGCCGCGCCGCTGGTGAACCCCCTCTCCGCGCGGAAGCTGTACGAGCGCCTGCACCGCGCCATCGCGGGCGGGCTGGTGGCCTCCTGCCACGACTGCTCCGACGGCGGCCTCGCGGCGGCCCTCGCCGAGACTGCCTTTGCCGGCGGCCTGGGCATGGAAATTGACCTCTCCGGCATCGGGGCCTCCTGCGGCGCGGCCGCCCTCTTCTCCGAGAGCCAGAGCCGGTTCGTCGTCACCGTGCGCCGGGCCGACGCCGAGGCCTTCGAGGAGGCCCTGGCAGGCAGCCCGGTGCACCCCGTGGGATGCGTCACCGCCGAACCCGTCCTCTCCGTGCGCTGCGGCGACGGCGGCAGGGTGGAGGCGGACATCATGGAACTGAAACACGCCTGGAAATCGCCGCTCGCGTGGTGAACGCGGGCGGCGCGGGCGCGCCATTACCTTGAGGACAGGACACATGTCGGTCAACGCGATCGTGCTCACCGGATTCGGGATCAACTGCGACAACGAGACCCAGGGCGCCCTGGCGCGCGCGGGCGCGTCCGCGCGGCGGGTGCATCTCAACGATGTCATCGCCGACCCGGCCCTGCTGGGGGACTACCACATCATGGCCATCCCCGGCGGCTTCTCCTTCGGCGACCATGTGGCGTCGGGGAAGATCCTGGCCAACCGCCTGCGCGGCAAGCTGGGCGGCCCCGTCCGGCAGTTCATCGCCGACGGCAAGCTGATCATCGGCATCTGCAACGGGTTCCAGGTCATGGTGAAGATGGGCCTGCTGCCGCTCTTCGACGGCGAATTCCGGCAGGAGGTGACGCTGGCGTGGAACGACACCTGCCGCTTCGAGAACCGCTGGATACGGCTCAAGGTGGACCCGGACACCCGCTGCGTCTGGCTGAAGGGCATGGAATACCTGGACCTGCCCGTCCGGCACGGCGAGGGAAAGTTCATTCCGGCGGACGACGCCACCCTGGCCCGCCTGAAGGCCGGCGGCCAGGTGGGGCTCCGCTATGTGCGGCCCGACGGATCCCCGGCGGGCGGCGAGTTCCCCTTCAACCCCAACGGCGCGGCGGACGACATCGCCGGCATCTGCGACCCCTCCGGGCGCGTGTTCGGGCTCATGCCGCATCCGGAGGCGTTCCAGGACCGCACCAACCACCCCGAATGGACCCGGCGGGACGACCTGCCGGAGGAGGGGATGGGCATGCGCGTGTTCCGCAACGCCGTGGCCCATGTGAAGAGTGAGCTGCTCTGAGGGTTTCCCTCGGGAGGTGACCATGCCCCGGTTGGACCATGTGGCCCTGCGCGTCGCCGACTTGGACGCGTCCATCGCCTTCTACACCGAGACGATCGGCCTCCCGTTCATGTTCCGCGAGCTGGACACGGACCACCACGAGGCCTTTGCCTATCTGGAGGCCGGGGGGGGAAACCTGGAGCTGCTCCAGCCCTTGGACGCGGAGAACCGGCCCGCGCCCTTCAGCACCCCCGCGCCGGAGCCCCCGTACTGCCCCCACGTCGCCCTGGGTGTGGAGGATGTGGACGCGATGGCCGCGCGGCTGGGCGCGGCGGGGGTGCCGCTGCTGGCGGGGCCGCTCGAAATCCCCGGCAAGGTCCGCTGGGCCTATGTTGCGGACCCGGACAACAACGTGCTTGAATTCGTGCAATGGCTGTGACGCGCGGACGCGCGGGAGACCCCCTCATGACCCTCACCGGCGCTGTTCTGTTCTGCATGGCCCTGGCGGCCGCCGACACCCCCGTCCACGAGGCGGGGTTCATTTTTCCCGTGAACGACCAGCACAACCACGGGTCCAGCATTGTGCAGGCGCCCAACGGCGACCTCCTTGCCTGCTGGTTCCACGGATCCGGCGAGCGCCAGTCCGACGACGTGATGGTGCAGGGGTCCCGGAGGCGCGCCGGGTCGGACACGTGGGAGGCCCCCTTCGTCATGGCCGACACGCCCGACCTGCCCGACTGCAACCCCGTGCTGTTCATGGACCCGAAGGGAAAGCTGTGGCTCTTCTGGGTGGCCATCCAGGACAACCAGTGGGGAGGCGCGCTGCTCAAGTGCCGCGTGTCCACCGACTACACCAACGACGGGCCGCCCGTCTGGCAGTGGCAGGACGTGATCCACACCCGCCCCCGCGAACTGGAGGAGCGTTTCCTCAAGGTGGTGGACACGGGGCTGGAGGTTCTGGGACCCATGCTGGACGCCGCCCCCGAGATCAAGGAGGAGGCAGCCAAGGCGCGGGAGCGCGCCCAGGACAAGCTGCACCAGCGCCTCGGCTGGATGACCCGCATCCACCCGCTCATGGTCTCCGAAAAGCGCATGCTCCTCGGCCTGTACTCCGACGTGTTCAACTGCTCGGTCGCCGCGTGGACCGAGGACGACGGGGCCACCTGGACCTGCGGCACCCCGATCCTCGACGAGAGCCTGCTCAAGATTTCCAACATCCAGCCCGCCTTTGCCCAGAAGAAGGACGGCACCGTGGTTTCGTTCATGCGGGACAACGGCCTGCCCAAGCGCATCCGTCGCGCCGAGTCGAAGGACCTGGGCGACACCTGGTCCGCCGTGGAGTCCATGGACATTTGGAACCCCGGCTCCAGCGTGGACGTGGTGGTGCTGAAGAGCGGCGCGTGGCTGCTGGTGTGCAACGACACCACCGACGGCCGCCACAAGCTGACGGTGTACCGTTCCGGGGACGAGGGGGCAACCTGGCCCGTGAAGCGCGCGCTGGAGAGCGAGCCGGACAAGGAGGACGGGTCCTTTTCGTATCCGTCCATGATTCAGGCGGCGGACGGCACGGTCCATGTGACCTATTCCCACACGCGCAAGGACGTGAAGGGCAGCACGATCAAGCATGCGCGGTTCAACGAGGCGTGGGTGCTGGCGGGCGCTGAGTGACCCGCCGGAGGCTGTCCGGGACATGGCGGGGTTTCGGGGAGGGAACCACCGATGAACAGTGATAAACACCGATAAATCCTCTGGGGGCCGGGGAGGATGGACGTGAACCGGAGCATGCACGGGAACGAAGCCGCCCCGGTGCCAAGAAAGTGCCAGCTTCGCGGGGTGGAGCAGTTTCACATCGGGATGGGTGTTTTGAAAAGGACGTCGAGCATGGGCACCGAGGTGGCACGGGCTTCCAGCCCGTGCCACCTCGCTGCGTGTTCCCGGCATCTTGTTCCAGGTACGGCGTTTCAGCCTCTAAATGCCGCGGCCGCTCCCGGAAAAGCCGTTTCTTTTCCTGCTTCATCAGTGTTCATCGGTGTTCATCGGTGGTTGCTCTGTTCGCTGGTTTCCCCGGCCCCCTTGGCTTGTGGGGGGCGATATTTTTGCTTGCGGAATCAGCGGGGCTTCCTGTAAACTGTTGACAGACGGGTTCCCACGGGGGAACAGACCATAGGAGCGGTGTGCCATGACTACCCGGATTCTTCGCGCGGTCCTGACGGTTTCGGCGGTGTGTGTCCTGCTGTCGTTGTCCGGCTGCAAGAACGCCACCATCAAGATGAAGCTGGTCAACGAGAGCGAGTTCGCCATCACGGACCTCCGGGTCTGGGAGGTGGACCGGGACGGCGAAACGCTGGACGCCGCCGAGGCGGACCTGAACCGCATGCCCCTTGATGACAGCGGCACGACGCATCCGCTGGCGGCGATGGACGAAGTGGTGGTCCCCTGGCTCTTTCGGAAGTCCATGCACAGGGTCTCGGTGACGTTCTACTTCCCGTCTACGGACACGCGCCCGGAACCGGTCTTTCTGACCTGCGAGGCCCCTGTCCTGCTGGACCTGCGCGGAGAGCAGCGGAAGAGCACGGTGATCCTGACCACCTCCCTCACGCGGGAGAACGAGGGGGTGTTCACCTTCGAGGTCGAGGCCCCCTGATCCCATGAAAAAATCCGCCCCGGCGCGCTGTCCTGCGCGCCGGGGCGGTTGCTTTTTCGGTCCGCCTACTCCGCCTTGACACCCCGTGTCACGGAGGTGATCCGGTTGGCCGCGTCCACCAGCACCACCGTGGGCTGGTGTGTCTTCGCCTCCTCCGGCGTCATCTGCCCGTAGGTGAGCACGATGACCAGGTCGCCGGGCGCGCCGAGGCGGGCGGCGGCGCCGTTCAGGCAGACCACGCCGCTGCCGGGCGCCCCCTCGATGAGATACGTTTCAAAGCGCGCGCCCGTGTTGATGTTGAGCACATGCACCTGCTCGTAGGGCAGCATGCCCGCCGCGTCCATCAGGGTGCGGTCAAGCGTCAGGCTTCCCGTGTAGTTCAGGTCGGCCTGGGTGATGGTGGCGCGGTGCACCTTGTTCTTGAACATCGTCAGCAGCATGGCGCGTCCTCCTTTGGGGCGTCCGGGGTGAACAGGATGTTGTCTATCAGCCGGGTGTCGCCCACCCATGCGGCCGCGGCGAGGAGCACCGGGCGGTCCACCGCCGCCACCGGCCGCATCGTCTCCGCGTCCACCAGCTCCACATAGTCAATCCGCGTCTCCGCGAGGCCCGCGCCCACCCCGGCCACCACCGCCGCCGCGTCGCGCAGCCCCCCGCGCATGCGCCGCTCCGCCTCGAAGAGGCTGCGCGAGATGCACAGCGCGCGGGCGCGCTCCTCCGGGCCGAGGTAGCGGTTGCGCGAGCTCATGGCGAGGCCGTCCGCCTCGCGGACGATGGGCATCTGCACGATCTCGACGCCCGTGTCGAGATCGCGCGCCATGCGCCGGATGACGGCGCACTGCTGGGCGTCCTTCTGCCCGAAATAGGCGCGGTCCGGCTCCACGGCGTTGAAAAGTTTCGTGACGACCGTGGCCACCCCGCGGAAGAAGTGGGGGCGGCTTCCGCCGCAGAGCCCTTCGCTCACGCCGCCCACCTCCACATACGTGCTGTAAGACTCCGGGTACATGTCCCGCGCCGAGGGCAGGTACAGCGCGTGGACACCGATCCCCTCCAGCATCGCGCGGTCCGCCTCGAAGGTGCGGGGGTACCTGTCAAAGTCCTCGTTCGGCGCGAACTGCGTTGGGTTGACGAAGATGCTGGCCACGGCGGCGCCGCATTCCCGCACCGCGGCGCGCGCGAGGCTGGCGTGGCCCTCGTGCAGGGCGCCCATGGTGGGCGCGAAGCCGATGGTGCGCCCCTCCGCGCGGCGCGCGCGCGACCAGGCCCGCATGGCGTCGGCTGTCTCCAGAAGGATCATTCGTACTGGTGCTCCGGTCCGGGGTAGGCCCCCTCCCTCACCTCGCGGACATAGGCGGCGAAGGCGCCGGCCATCTCGCCGCGCACGTCATGGTAGGTCTTGGCGAAGCGGGCCTTGCCCCATCCGAGGAGGTCGTGCATGACGAGCACCTGCCCGTCGCAGGCCGGGCCCGCGCCGATGCCGATGGTCGGCACGCGCAGGGCGGCGGTGATCTCGGCGGCGAGAGGGGAGGGGATGCACTCCAGCACAACGGCGAAGCAGCCGGCCTCCTCCAGCGCGCGCGCCTGGGCGAGGATGCGGCGGCTGTCCTCCTCGGAGCGGCCCTGCACCTTGAACCCGCCGAAATGCAGCACGGACTGCGGCGTGAGGCCCACATGGCCCATCACGGGGATGCCCGCGCGGAGGATCGCCTGGATCACGCCGCCGAACTGGTCGGCGGGCCCCTCCAGCTTCACGGCGTGCGCCCCGGCCTGCCCCGTCAGGCGGCCCGCGTTGCGCACGGCGTCCGCCTCGCCCGTGTGGTACGAGAGGAAGGGGAGGTCCGCCACGACCAGCGCGCGGGACACGGCCCGGGCGACCATGGCGGTGTGGTGGTGCATGACGTCCATCGTCACCGGCAGGGTGCAGTCGAGCCCCATGACGGCCATGCCCACGGAGTCCCCCACCAGAATGGCGTCCACCCCGGCCTCGTCGGCCAACTGGGCGCCGGGGAAGTCATAGGCGGTGAGCACGGCGATCTTCTCGCCGGCCTCCTTCTTTCGCCGGAAAGACACCGGCGTGATTCTGTCCCGCATCGCGTGTCCTTGAACCCGTGACGAATCCGTCCCGGTCCCGTGTTGGGCTCCAAGCGGAGCGGTTCAAGCAGTCCCTGCCGGCGGCCCCACCGGCGCCGCCGACGCCCGTTCGGCGTCCGGCAGCAGCGCAAGCAGTTCCGCGACGGTCTTTCCAGACACCGGATCCGGCGCATCCGGGGCGATCTCCGCGAGCGGCGCCAGCACAAAGGCGCGCTCCCGGAAACGCGGATGGGGGAGGGTCAGCTCCGGCGTGTCCATCACCGTGTCCCCGAAGAGGACGATGTCCACGTCAATGACCCGCGGGCCCCATCGCGGCCCCGGCCGGCGTCCCAGCCCCGCCTCCAACGCCTTCACCGCGTTCAGGAGTTCAAGCGGCCCGAGGGCCGTCTCGATCTCCGCGGCGGCGTTGAGAAACCGCGGCTGGTCCGTCTCCCCCCACGGCGCGGTGTCATACAGGCGCGACACCGCCGTCACCGCCGTTTCCGGCAGCGCGGCCAGGGCGCGCACCGCACCCGCAAGGGAGGCCTTCCGGTCGCCCAGATTGGAGCCCAGACTCAAGAAGACGCGCGACGTCGTTCGCATGGCGGACTCCAAAACCTCGGCACAGGGGCCATAATACCACACTTTTCGCGGAAAGGCACGGTCTTTGGAGCGGAAAATGGGGCGGCCGGGGGGCCCTGCTTCCTCCGACCGATCGGTCGGATCGGTCCGATCAGTCGGATTGGCCGGGCCTGTCTGACAGGTCCGACTTGTCTGACCTGTCAGACCAGTGCTTCTTCACCCCTGATCGCCGGATAAGACATCGCGAGAACCGAATCCGTGGCGGGAACGAGATTGCCACGCTTCGCTCGCAATGACCGGAAAACGCGCGTCATTGCGAGGCGGCCGCCCCGGGCCGCCGCGGCAATCTCTTGTCGGAAGACCTCAGGGTCTCCACACCTCATGGATGAACACGCCCCTTCACACCGCCGACGCTTTCAGCGCGAATCCCCAAGGTGTGCGTTCCCTAGAACACGTCCACGACCATTTCTTATCCGGCGATTCGGGTTCACCCTGTCTGTTGCGGCCCCCGGGTTCTGTGGCATATCATGGTTGCCGCTTTACCCCCCCGCGCGCGGGGAACAGAAGGGAGTTTTCTTCGCCATGCCCCACCCCCAGTTTGACCGTCATGAGTTGCATGTCAAGCCCCTGTCCGCCCGGAAGGACAAGGTGTACATCGAGCAGAGCCGCGTGCTTCCCGATGCGCCTGGGACGCACCCCTTCACCGGGACGGGGGAGAAGGTGGTCCGCGAGACCGTGGAGCGCATCCGGCGCGCGCGGGAGACGGGCAAGTCCCGCATGCTCACCTTCGGCGCGCACTCCATCAAGAACTGCCTCGCCCCGGTTTTCATCAAGCTCATGGAGGACGGCTGGGTCACCCACCTCGCCACCAACGGCGCGGGCATCATCCACGACTGGGAGTTCGCCTTCCAGGGCCACAGCAGCGAGGACGTGCGGGCCAACGTGGACCGCGGCGAGTTCGGCGTGTGGGAGGAGACGGGGTTCTACCTCAACCTCGCCCTCGTGGTTGGCGCGTGGCGCGGCATGGGCTACGGCGAGTCCGTCGGCGCCTTTGTGGAGCACGAGGGGCTGGACATCCCCACCGAGCAGGCCCTGCTCGATGAGATCCACGAGCAGGCCGCCGTGGCCCCCGCGCAGGCCGCGGCGGCGGCGGACCTCCTCGACCGGATCCGCACCTTTGAACTGGATCCCGGATGGATGGCCGTGCCCCACCCCTACAAGCGCTTCGGCATCCAGTCGGCGGCCTACCGGCTCGGCATCCCCTTCACCAGCCACCCCATGATCGGCCACGACATCATCTACAACCACCCCATGAACCACTGCGCCGCCATTGGCCGCGCCGCCCAGCGCGACTTCCTCGCCTTCGCCCGCCAGGTCTACAACCTCGACGGCGGCGTCTACATGAGCATCGGCTCCGCCGTCATGTCCCCCATGATCTTCGAGAAGTCCCTCTCCATGTCCCAGAACCTGCTCATCCAGCAGGGCAGGCACATGGACGACCACTTCATCGTCGTCGTGGACCTCCAGGAGTCCCACTGGGACTGGGCACAGGGCGAGCCCCCCATGGACAACCCCGACTACTACCTCCGCTACAACAAGAGCTTCAACCGCATGGGCGGACAGATGCGCTATGTGACGGCGGACAACAGGGACTTCCTGCTGGCGCTGGTCAAGGGGCTCGCGGGGTAGACCAAGGGAGAACGGCTAACCCAAAGAAAAAACCGTCTTGACAGCCCCCGGCGCATCTGGTAGGATCAGGGTCAAAGAGGGCCGGGAAGCGGCCAGGTTGCCGCCCTCGCGCCATCTTAAATTGAGCCGGTCCCTGTCGAAAGATGGGGGGTAACCTCAAGGACGTCAGCACGACCATGATCTATACGCATGTGCTGAACAAGGGAGGCCACGGAGTCCGTAGCCCCATGGACGGTCTATGAGCGTGGTCTTATGCCGATCCGCATAACACGCCGAGATAAATGGCGAGATATGAAGGAAGACATTGAGAAACAAGAAGTTGGCGCATTTGGAGCAGGATGTCCAAGAGCGTCTTGTACGGACAGGAACGCAGAAACCCGCGTTTATGCGGGTCCATCTAATTATTGTTGGGACGGAGGAACAAGAATGAGCAACGATACAACCAAGGAAAACTGGTACACACGCATCTGCGTAATAGTGTTTCTTCTCTTCTTGGGTGCCCTTGTTTGCTGTAGTTTTCGCTATGGAACCCCTCAATACCAGATCACCACCAGCATTCTCCTTGCCCTGTCCCTCATGGCTGTTGCCATTCTCGCCGATTCCTTCAGTTCCATTTCGTTCGGAACCATCTTCCACCTAAGGAAGGAAGTCACCCGTGCGGAGACTGAACGAAAGGAGGCTAAAGAGGAAGCCCGCGAGCTTCGCTCTTCCTTGGTCAACTTGGCAACTAGCGTCCACCAGTCGCAGGTGACAACCAACATCAGCGGTATGGATGTTGCAACATTGAGGCGGGTGTTGGGGGTTGTTGAAGCGTCTCCAGAAGAGAAGAAAAAGGCAGAGGAGGAAGTCCGAGAGGTAGGCGATCATGAAGAGGAGGATCAGGCAACGGCGGCACCTGACGTCGAGGAAACCTGGAAGTTTCATCGCGCGTTGAGGGCCGTCATCGAAGAAGATCTATTTCGTCGCTTCTTAGAGAAGTACAAGGTGCCCCCCTTAGAATTGAGGCGAGAGGTTCGCTTCGACGCTGGCATTGAGAATGTCGACCCAATAATGAACCGAACCCTTATCTATGATGGATACGTCCGAACAGATCAGAAGGAGTACTTCATCCAAGTGTCCCCGATATCGAGCGGGCCTAGCAGCATGTTCGCAGACCGTCTCTACGTCGCCCTAGCGAGGGTTCTATTCTATCGTCAAGTCAAGAAGGTGGACGCCGAACTGGTCTATCTCGATGTCGCATTTCCTGAGGACTCAGACGAACGGTTTTCAAGGCGATCACGAAATAGACTCATGGAATGGTTCCAGCCTGCTGTTGCCAGTTCACTGCTTCGTGTCGAACTCTGCTCTCTCACTTCAGAAGAATTTAACGCCCTGAAGGACGAAGCCAAAAAGAAACTGTCCTAACAATCGCGTCGAGGTTACAAAATGACCCGCGCGGACGCGGCCCATTTTGAACCTCACACGTGACGTTCTTTTCCTACCGTGCCGATGTTCTTGATCGCGTCGGCCATCTGCTGGCCGTTGGTCTTGAACGACGCCACGGTCTGGGTCATGAGCCGATTGACGATTTACGATTGCGGATTTTATTTCTGTCGCACTTGCTCTCAGTCGACACTCGTCAACCCGAAAACCACAATCGGAAGACGCCGACCGCTTCATCGAAGAGTCCCGACAGCGCGGACTTCCCTCGGGCGCGTCGCACCCTCGGAGGCGGCGGAGAAACCGGCGGGGGAGTGGCAGACCCTGGATATCACCCTCGTGAACCGGCATGTCACCGTGGTGTTGAACGGCCGCAAAATCCTCGACAACCAGCCGGCGGCGGGATGCACCGGCGGGGCGCTCTGGTCCGACGAGTTCATTCCCGGTCCGGTATACTTTCAGGGAGACCATACCGGCGTGAAGTACCGCAACATCGAGCTGCGGCCGGTGGTCCGAAGCACATCGTGAACCTGCGTGAAAGAACGGCAGGAACGCTGGTCCGCAAGGAAGAAGGCCGCCCTATTCCAGCGTCTTTTTGAGCCATTCCCGCACGGCCTGCCGGGCCGGAATGTCACGAAGGGCCCAGGCGTCGTTGTGATTGCGGAAGGGGAGGGGGCAATAGGTGAAGGGCGCGCTGATGCCGGTGGATTCGATGTATGCGCGCGTTTCCGCCAGGCCGGTCGCCCCGTCAACAATGAAGCTGGGGCGGCCGGCAAGCCGTTGCAGGCGGGCGCGCGCGGCGGTCTTGCCGGAATCGGGATAGTCCCATTCGCGCACGCCGTCGTAGTGGCTGTTGGGGATGAAGGCCCTCCAGAGGGCGGCAATCTCCTCATCGTGAAGGCCGATGTACCCGCAGGCGATGGCGCCTCTGCTGAAGCCGCACAGCACGATCTTCGCGGGATCACCACCCCACTGTTCACAGACCCGGGCCACTTCGCGCCTGGCATAGGCAACCGTGGCGTCCACATCGCCCCACCACACGGTCTGGTTCCTGGCGCCGTCCCCGCTGACATAGGGCAGGCACAGCCAGATGTAGTCGGTTCCCCCGGAGATGCCATACCCCAACTTGCTGCCCTCAACCTCTCCGGTGCTGACATCGCCGTACTGGTTGCGATAGTTGCCATTGCCCGCATACTCGACAAGAACGCCGTATTTCTTTCCGGGCTGCCAGTTGACCGGAAGATAGAGGACGTGATGCACCTCCGTGCCCTTGTACTCCGGGGCCACAACAACGACGCGCGCCCCGGCCCGGGGCGGCCCCGCCTCTATCGGGGGAATGGTCAGGTCTGCGGGCACCGTGGTGATGTCCGGGCCGCTTTCGGCGAGGGTGACGACGGCCAAGTGCGCCAGAAGCAGCGCGGCGAGCGCAATTCTACTGCTCTGCACGGCGGAACCTCTCCTCCTCTGACCGGGCCGTCTTTCCATCCACGGAAAGCCCTTCAAGAACGAACTTGAATTCCGCAGCCGCGTCATCAACAGGCACGGTAAATTCATACGGATATGCGTCATCAACGACCGTATTCGAGGCGCCGTTCTGCGCATAGTGCAGCGTGACGGCGCTGAACTCCGCGTCATCCGCCTGCAGGTAGATGTACGCGTTGTCCGTGTCCAGGCCGGGCAGCATCATGGCCCGGGCATTGCCGAAGGGCATTTCCAGATAATCCGGCGACCAGGAAGCGCGGCCCTCCCGCCCAAGAATGCCCGGCTGAAACGTGGGATTGATTTCAACACCGCCGATTTCAACCGACGTGATCCCCTGCGCCTTTACCGTGACCGTGAAGACCCCGTCAGCAATGGAGAGGGGCTTCCGCGCGCTGTTCTGCTGCCGGACTTTTGCCCGCTTCGCTTGTCCCGAAAGCCCGCCGATGAGTTTGCCGTTCAAGGTGACGTTTGCTGTCACCTCCTCTTTGGACTGGTTGGCAAATGCAATGAACAGTCTGCCGTCTCCCCGCGCCGTCAGGTAGTTCAGTTCAACCTGGTCGCACTCGAGGACCCCCTGCGGCATCCAGAGGCACACCCCTTTCGAGCCGTACCACTCGCCCGCCTGGTGCCCGTAGAAGCTGTTTTGCAGGTAGGCATAACCTTCAATGAACGCGCTTGGAAAGGTGATCCGCCCTTTGGAGCGGACAAAGACGTCCGAGACCAGATAGTCCAGCAGCATGGACATCATGGGCCAGACGTGGTTGTAATGGAAGGAGTTCACGCTGAGCTCCCTGTGATCCCGCAGCGGATAGTCCGCTTTCTCGTAGATGGTCGTCCGTTCGGTGTTGATGTGGTAGCCGGGGAAATTCCGGTACCTTCCGACCACCGCCGAGCGCGCGATATCCGACAGGAAGGGGTCGCGGGCATAGTAGCCGAGGCGGAGCATCCAGGGCGCGTAATTGGCCATGAATATGGCGCGGTGCCCGCCGCAGGTGCCGGAGGATTCGGAGGTCAGCCCCATTTCGGACAGACGCCATGCCGGGACCGTTTCCTCGGCGGCAAGCATCTGTTTGTGCCCCTTGTTCTTGAGGTACCAGTACATCGGCGCCTTTCCGCCCTTGTTTACCAGGATGTCCCGCTCCGGTATGGCGGGCGACATCCAGACGTGCATGGCAAAGAGCCGGGCGCCAGCCCGCGCCGCCTCCAGATAGCGCCGTTTGCCGGTCTGCTCGTACAGACACATCAAGTCTATCCACCTGGGGGCGAACTCGGTCCAGAAGAAGGGCTTTTTCGTGTCGGGGTCGTTGAAGTCGGTCTGAAACCGGTCAACACGGCGGCCGATATAGGCATCGGCCCCGGCGGTGGCCTCCTTAAGGTAAGACTTTTCCCCCGTGGCCCGGTACAGGGCGAGCGAGTTTTTCCAAGACCTCCCTTTTTCCACGACGTCGAGGTTCAAGGTCCTGTCCGTGCCATACATCTTCCCGGCCAGGGTCAGGAAGACGGGATTCGCCTTCTGGAAAACATCATAGAGCGATGCCAATTCGGTCAGGGGCGCGCAGGGGCCCTTCATGGCGCGCGACGGATTCTGAATCCGCTGCTTGCGGTCCAGGCAGAACAGAAACTTCTCCCGGGAGAGCATGTATTCCATCAAGGGGTACGCACGGCGCTGGTATATGTCCGCATTGTCCGTGACCAGCGCCAGGTTGAGCGGGTTCAAGGAGGACACATTTTTCACCGCGCCGGGCACATCCGTCGAGTAGGAGCACCCTTTGAGCTCCTCCAGAAACTGGCTGTACCCGCTCATTCCATAGTCAAGCAGGTTGTTCAGCGTGTCATTCAGGGAGGAGATGGCGTTATGCCGGTAGTCTGCAAACCCGTAGATATCCCGGGCGATCTTTTCGTAGGTGTCACTGCAATTTCCCGACGCCGAAACCAGCCGCATTCTGAAGAGAAACACATCCCCGGCATTCATCAGCGAACCCTGCCCGCCAAGCACGGGCGCAAAGATCATTGGCTGCGCGTTGCCCGCCGCATTGCGCAGGGCCACCCCAAACCGGGAGTTTTCCAGCGTCGGCAGGGGGTCAAAGGGCAGTTCCTCCGGGTCGGCTACCAGCGCGGCGCACTGTCCCTTGACCCGGGCCATTGCCGCCGGCAGGGTGCACAGGTGGGCAAGGGTCAGGAAGGAGGCCCCGGGAAAGCGTTTTTCCTGCCATATCAACGGCTGCCATATCTCATCGCATTCCGACGGGGTCGCCTCGGGCATGCCCGTGAATCCGACCGAATAGTACCCCCGCTCACGGGCCTGAAAGCGGAATGTCAGGACAGGTTCGCGTGCGGCGTCGGACAGTGCCAGAGAGGCGGTTATCGTGAAGTCCGGAGTGTCCTGAAAACGGAACTGTATGGAGTCTTCCGCACGCACGCTGTGCGTTGCCGTCACAACGCGGGTCTCCCCCGCGCAAAACAGGTCGGCTGTGCGGTTGTCGGTGCCCCCCTTCAGGACGCGCGCATCAAAGCCGTCGCCCGCCAGGACCGCGCCGCCGGCCGTTTTCTTCAGCAGGGTGTCCTGCGGCACCCGGGCGGGATCACCTTCCCAGCTGGCCACATTGTGGTTGACGCGCTTGATCGCGGCGGGCCGGAGCGCCATTTTGGGGTTTGTCTGCGCCGAGACAATGGTGAACGTCGGTGTGCACCGGAAATGTCCGCCCGTTTCCGCGCGCAGGAGAACGCCATGATCATCATTCAGCGTCAGCGAATACCATGCATTGCGGATGGTTGAGGTTTCGGCGTGGGCATGTGAAAGGGCGCCAAGCAGAAGAACCGGAAGGAGGAGAACATGTCTTCCAGCAGCGGACGCGAACATGAAAGATCCTCTCCGTCAGCCGCAGGCTCTCCACGGCGTCTTTGCCCACCGGTGAATTCACGGACCAAGGGGGATGAGCCAGGGAAAGAGGGTCAGACGCGCTTTCCCCCGTCTTTTGGAAGGGGCCGGTTCAAGTTCTGAGGGCGCGGGCCGGAAACCCAACGGCTTTCCAGCCCTCTTTGACCCCGATCCTAACAGACGCCCCGGAGGGTGTCAAGCCGCCTTTTCGGCGGATAACCGATGCCCAAGCCGGACCGGACTCGGGCCGTGTGCCCATTGGGGAATGGTCGTCGAAGCTGTCTGTTCAAAGGCGAAAGCGGGTATACTTTCAGGGGACCAAGCTGGTATGAAGTGCCGCAGCATCGGCTGCGCCGATGGTCAGAATACGGACTTTCCACCATCCCGGGAGGGTCGGGGCGAATGCAGCGGCGGGTGAAAATTCTTCTGGTGGCCGGGACTGCGGCGCTGGCCGTCGCGGCTGCGCTCGGCGTCTGGTTCCGCCTGGAGGAGGCCCGCGCCTCAGCGCGTCAGACAGTCTGCGTCCACAATCTGAAATTCCTCTCAACAAGCCTTTCCCGGTACGCCGAAGAGCACGGCGGACGCTATCCCGGCCGACTGGCCGATTTGTGGCCGCAATACATCGTGAACCTGGAGGACCTGGTCTGTCCGGAAGTGCGGGCCGCCTGCCTGCGCGGGCACGGGGTGCCCCACCCGTTTCCGGAAAACCCCGACGCGGACACGCTGGAGCGCCTGAGCAGTTACGCCTACGTCCCAGGACACACGGTGTCCGATCCGCCCGACACGGTGATTGCCTACGAGAAGGAGGACAACCACGGGGGACAGGGCCGGAGCCTCCTCTAC
This sequence comes from Candidatus Hydrogenedentota bacterium, assembly GCA_012730045.1. Classification (NCBI taxonomy): domain Bacteria; kingdom Pseudomonadati; phylum Candidatus Hydrogenedentota; species Candidatus Hydrogenedentota bacterium. The sequence continues at coordinate 87,374 of JAAYBR010000091.1, forward strand.
CTCGACGGCCGCGGTGCCTGGGAACCGCCTCAGAACTGGCGGAACGGCCCGCCGAACACAACGCTTCCCCCGGGTTTCTAAAGGGAAGCGTCGGAAGGGATGGGAGGGCCTCGCTCGTTTTGTGCGGGGTCGTGCTGTTAGGCTTGGGGGGGACACCCGCAAGAAAGAGGGCACCGGCGACATGACACGGACACTGCTCGCAGGCTTGGCCGCCGCATGGCTTGTTTCCCTTTCCGCCGCGCACGCGGACGAAAAGATTGACCGCCGCGCGCTGGTCACGCGCCACAACATCTCCTGGAACGATCCGGCGGGGCAGATTCCGCTGGGCAACGGCGAGTTCTGCTTCAACGCGGACGCGACGGGCCTGCAGACCTTCGGCGGCAACTCCATGGCGCACTGGGGGTGGCATTCGTTCCCCCTGCCGGAGGGATGGACACCGGACCGCGTGCCCGCCACGGGGACCTTTCAGCAGGGACGGAACACGGGCCCCGACGAGTTTCCCAAGGGGGCCGAGGCGCTCCGCACCTGGCTGTTCGACAATCCCCACATCATGAATCTGGGGAGGCTTGGGCTGTCTGGAAAGGACGGGACAGCGCTGTCCCCCGGGGACATTTCCGGGGTGTCTCGCTCGCTGGATCTGTGGTCCGGGGCGCAGACCGCCACCTTCACCCTCCAGGGCGAGCCGGTGAAGGTCGAGACCTGCGTCCATCCGGCCCTTGACGCCGTGGCGGTGCGCATCGCCTCGCCGCTCCTCGGGCGGGGCGACCTGCTGGTCTCACTCGACTTCCCCTATCCCACGCTGGAGAACGGGGCCTGGGTCGGGGATTTTGGGCGCGTGGACGGGCACACGACGGAGATGGCTCCCCGGGGTGACAACGGGGCCGACTTCGCGCGCACGGTGGACGGCATGTCCTACCAGGTGTTTCTCCTGGGTTCGATCCGGTGCGCGGTGCGGAAGAATGACTCGCCGCACCGCTGGCTGATCGCGCCGGGCAAGGGGGCGGACCGCCTCGAATTCGTCTGTTCCTTTTCCCCGGAGAGAATCCCCACCGCGCTGCCGACGGCGGCGGAGACCTTCGCGGCGGCCGCCCGGCACTGGGCGGACTTCTGGGGCGCGGGCGGCGCGGTGGACCTGTCGGGCAGCGCGGACCCGCGCTGGCGCGAGCTGGAACGGCGGATCGTCCTGTCGCAGTACCTGATGGCGGCCCAGTCGGCGGGGAGCTGGCCGTCGTCCGAGGCCGGGCTGATGGGGATTGACCCGTGGCGCGGCCAGTTCCACATGGAGATGGTCTGGTGGCACCTCGCCCACTACGCGCTGTGGGGGCGGTGGCCCCTGGCGGAGGAGGCCGTCGGCTGTTACGCCCGCTTCCAGCCCGCCGCCCGCGCGCTCGCGGAGCAGCTCGGCTATGCGGGGCTGCAATGGGGAAAATCCGTAGGCCCGGAGGGGCGCAGCGCCCCGTGGATCGGCAACCAGGTCCTCCTGTGGAAGCAGCCCCACCCGATCTTCTTCGCCGAACTGGAATACCGGCTGCGCTCCGAACGCGCCACGCTGGAGAAGTGGGCGGACGTTGTCCAGGGCACCGCCGAGTTTATGGCCGACTACCCCGTGCCCGACCCGGCCACGGGCGTGTGCTCCCTCGCCCCGGTCATGCCGCCCAGCGAGCAGGGGATCACGCGCGACACGGTCTTCGATCTCGCCTACTGGCGGTGGGGGCTCGACACTGCCCAGCAATGGCGGGAACGCCTCGGCCTTGCGCGGGAACCGCGCTGGGACGATGTCCGCAGGCGGCTCGCGCCGCTGCCGGTGGGGAACGGCGTCTTCGTCCACTCCGCCGAATGGACCGACACCTACACCCGGCGCAACTGGGAGCACCCCGACCCCGCCGGCGTGTTCGGCATGCTGCCGCCCGTGGACGGCGTGGACCGCGACACGGCGCACCGCACCCTGCTCAAGGTGTGGGAGACTTGGGACTGGAACCGCTGCTGGGGGTGGGACTTCCCCTGGACCGCCATGGCCGCCGCCCGCCACGGCGAGCCGGAACTCGCCGTGGACGCCCTGCTGAAAGACGCCGGCGGGAAAAACCACTACGATGAGCGCGGCGTCTGCACCGGCGGGCCCTGCCCCTACCTCCCCGGAAACGGCGGCCTGCTCTACGCCGTGGCCATGATGGCCGCCGGATGGGACGGCGCCCCAGACCGCCCCGCGCCCGGTTTCCCCGAGGAAGGCTGGTCGGTCAAATGGGAGGGACTGCACCGGGCGACGTAGGGGTGGAAAGAAACCGGCGCTGAAAGCCTGAGGGATACGCGCATCTCCTATGAAGTGGGGAGGTTTCTGCCCCATGTGATGTCGCGTTGGAGGTCTGACTCTGTGTAATATGTACGCCATATGCGCAGGCTCACGAATTCGGAGCCGCCTAGTCGCGGACCCCAACCCGGCGGGGTGAGAAGCCAAATCCGGCGTAGAAATGACACGTTGCGCCGAAAGGGAGAAATCGCAAAGCCGTGCCTGGAATGAACGAAGCCGACACATGCCGCGTTCTGATCACCCCGGCCCTGCAAAAAGCGGGCTGGGGCGACCCTGTCTGGCGCATGGCCGAGCAGCACTATTTCACCGACGGCCAGATTGTTCTCGTAGGCGACGGGCACAGACGGCAGAAGGGCAAGAAGTCCGATTACCTGCTCCGCTATGAAGAGTCATTCCCGATCGCCGTGGTCGAAGCCAAGTCAGAAGACCTCGAACCCGGTGCCGGGCTTCAACAGGCCAAGGACTACGCGCAGATTCTCGGCCTGTCGTTCGCCTACTCCACCAACGGGCACGGCATCGAAGAATGGGATTTCACATCCAATACCCAGCGTAGCCTTGAAGCCTACCCGTCGCCTGCGGAACTCTGGCAACGTCTTTGCGCGGCCAAAGCCCTTGACGCCGAGCAACCCGCCAATCCCCTGCTTGCACCCTACTGCGCCAAGGGCGGCAAACTCCCCCGCTATTATCAGGAAGTCGCCATCAACCGCGCCATTGAAGCGATTTTGAAAGGACAGAAGCACGTCCTGATCAATCTCGCCACGGGAACCGGCAAAACGGTTATCGCCTTTCAGACGGCCTGGAAGCTCTTTCACGCGAAATGGAACACCTCCGCACAGGACCGCCACCCCCGCGTTCTCTTTCTGGCCGACCGCAACTTTTTGCGCGATCAGGCCTACAACACCTTCGAGCCGTTCGAGGGCGAACGCGACATCATCGCCGAAGGCCAGGCTCCCAAGAACCGCTCCATTTATTTCAGCATCTATCAGGCGATGTTCTCCGGCGTGGATGGCAAACGCCTCTTCCATCAATACCCGCGCGATTTCTTCGACCTTATCGTGATCGACGAATGCCACCGCTCCGGCTTCGGCACTTGGAACGCCATCCTCAAGCACTTCGATAGCGCCGTGCAACTCGGCATGACCGCCACGCCCAAGCGCACGGAAAACATCGACACCTACAAATACTTCGGCGATCCGGTTTTCACGTACTCCCTGGGCCAGGGCATTGACGACGGTTTCCTGGCAACCTATAAGATCCATCGAGCGGAGACAAATTACGTCCGCGACGGCCTAGTCTTGGAAGAAGCTGCGAAATACGGGGCTGTCGTGGAGGTTCCCCCGGACTTGGAACCGAAAGACCAGTATGACATGCCGGAGTTCGAGCGCAAGATCACCATGCCCGACCATGTGAGAAAACTCTGCGAACACATGGACAAGCTCATGCGCCGCTTCGGACGCATGGAAAAGACGATGGTCTTTTGCGTCAACATGGATCACGCCCTGCAGGTCACGGAGGAACTGAACCGCCTCAATACCGACCTGAACCAATCGGAATACGCGGTGCGCATCGTCTCGGAGGAAGGCGCGACGGGCAAGGCGTTGCTGGAGCGTTTTCAGGACACAGAAAAGCAAGTGCCCGTCATCGCCACCACGGTTGACC